>NZ_JAKMAY010000380.1:0-4687 GCF_022015835.1 Streptomyces sp. ICN903
GGGGGGCGCCGGAGGGACGGGAGGCACGGGCGGTGCCGCCGGAGGCGGCGGGATCGAGGGCCGCGAGCCGCCCGTTCCGGCCGTCGGACCGGCACCGCACGCGCCGCGGTGGAGATCACCGTCCTCCAGCGGCTCGTGGCACCGGGGGCAGACGGAGGGGCGGTCGGGCTGCGGCATGGTCAACGGGTTCCTTCGATGATGTCCCGGCCTCCGGGCCGGGGTGAGGATGCCTCCCGCTCGCGGGAGGGAGTCGGACTCCTGCGGTGCAGGACGGGGAGGGGCGGATCGCCCTCAGCGTGGTGCGCCGTCGGCCTCGGCGGCGCGCTCGACCTCCAGACGGTGGACGGCCCCGGAGCCGGGGGACCTGCGGGCGGACCCGGGCCGACCGGCCGGCCGGGCGCGGGGGCCGGCGGGAAGGCGGAGCGTGATGCGCGTCGTCTCGTCCATGACTTCAAAATATGGTCTTCGTGGTGTTCTGACGGCGGGTCGGGGATGCCATGGTGACACCGTGGACGCCGGGGGGCGCCGGGCACGCCCCCCGGGCCGCCCCCGCCGGATGCCCCGCTGATCAAGCGTTCCCGCAGCGGCGCGTCCAAACCCGCCCTCCGCGGTCGCGCCGGGTGGTGCCCGGCGGGCCGAAGACCCTCCGGCTCACCGGAACTCCTCTCGTCTGCCGGCCGGTTCGCCGTCCGCCGGTCCTCCGGGCGGTGCCAGCACCTCCAGCGCCGCCTCCCGGTAGCGCTGCACCGCCTGCTCGGCCGCCCGCAGATCGCACGGAGCGCTCCACAGCAGCCGCCGGGCGGCGTCGTACCGCTCCGCGAGCAGGGGGTCGTCGGCCGCCCCGTGCCGGGCCAGCCGCGCGCGGTACGCGTCCAGTCGTCCGCGCAGCTCCGCCCGCACCGCCAGCGGCGCGGTCACGGCGGTCAGCGAGGCGCGGGCCCGCTCCAACTCCTCGTCCGCGCGCTCCTCCAGGCTCTCCAGCAGCGGCGACAGCCGGTGCCAGCGGGCGTGCCGCCGGTGCTCGGCGGCCAGCGCGAGCTGCTCGTACAGGGCGGTCGGCGGCCCGCTCACCGCGGGCACCTCGAACGCCGCGATCTTCGCCAGCACCTCGCCGCGCGCCGCCCTCGCCTCGGCCAGGGTGCGGTCGGCGCGCGAGAGCACGTCGCGCAGCCGCATCAGCCGCTGCTCGGCGTCCTGCCGCACCTGGAGCACGGCGTCGATCTCGCGCCGGACGTCCTCCAGCGCACGGGCCGCGCGGTCGTACCGGACGGTGTCGGGGCGCCCGCCGCCGGGGGCCGAACTCCCGCCCGCCGGTACCCAGAAGGCCAGCGGGTCGGCGACGACCTCGGCCCGCAGGGCGGTCAGCTCCGCGGTGACCTGCTCCAACTCGTCGCCCGCCGGATGCTCCCCGGGGCGCACGCCCACGGAGTGCGCCAGGGAGCGGATGCGCTGGAGCTCGGCGGAGAGCATGTCTATCCGGGCGGGCAGCGCGGACCACACCGAGTCGGCGGCGGCGACCGTGTCGAGGGCCCGGGCGTACCAGGCGTTCATCCGGGCCACCAGCTCGGCCAGGGTGATCCGCTCGACGGATCCGGGGTTGTCGGCGGCGGGGACGGCGACCGCCGGGCCGCGCAGCCGCGCGGTCAGCTCGGCGAGGTCCCCCGGAGCCGGCCAGCGGCTCTCGCCGCGCAGTCCGCGCGCGGAGTCCAGGGCCGCGGTGAAGGCGTCGAAGTACGTCCACAGCAGCGAGACGGCCTCCTCCGTCCGCGCCCACCGCTCCTTGGTCACCCCGGTCAGCTCGGCACCCTCCAGCAGCCTGCGCCCCGCGTGGTCCTGGAGCGCGTACAGGGAGGTCTCCACCGCCTCGTGCTCCGCGCCGAGCCGTGCCAGGGCACGGTCCACCTCCTCCCGGTCCATCACCGGTCCGCCCGGATCGGCAGCTCCGTCGTCCCCCATCGGTCACCTCGCCGCTCGTGTCGTCTTCGCGTCCGTGTTCGCGCCCGTGCCCGCATCCGGCCTCCGCCCCGCCCCGTGGGCCGGGGCGCCGGATCCGCTGCTCCCATCTTGTCGGCCGGAGACCGCCCGTGTACGGCCATCGGCGGACTGCCCAGCCCACTTCGGCGATACTCCTCCGGCGCCTTGTTGACGCCTACCGCCGGATTCCCGTTCCCGTGCCCCGCGCGGTGGAGGGCCCGGGAGCCCGGTCGGCAGTATGGCGGCGGGAAGCCGTGACGGCACCGTTGCGGCACTGTCGAGGGGGAGGCCCCCGTCCGGAACGCGGTCCCGGGGAGCGCGCGTGCGCCCGGACGCGCGTGCGCCCGGGCGCGCCTCAGTCGCGTGCGGCGCGGTCGGCGTAGTGGGCGCGCAGCCGGGCGTACGGGGCGGGCCCGGCCTCCAGCCGGTCCAGGGCCAGCAGCCCGGCACCGAGGACCGGGGGAGCGGTGACCACGCGGACGGCGGCCAGCGGGGCGCGTTCGGCCAGCAGGGTGAGCAGGCGGTCGTGCAGCAGCGGGTGGCGGGCGGCCGCGACGCCGCCGCCCAGTACCACCGGCACCGGGGTGTCCAGCAGGTCCAGCCGCTCCAGTGCCACCGAGGCCATCACCGCGATCTCCTCGGCCTGCCGGTGCACCAGGGAGCGGGCCACGGCGTCGCCCCGCGCGGCCACCGCGAAGAGGACGGGCGCCAGTTCGTGCCTGCGCCCGCCCGGCAGACGGCCCAGATGGAAGGCCTCGATCAGCGCGTACATGCTGGGCAGTCCGAAGTGCGCGGGCAGTGCCCTCACCAGTTCGGTGTCCTCGCCCCGGCCGTCCTCGGCGCGGGCGGCGTGCCACAGGGCCTCCTCCGCCAGCCCTCCGCCGCCGCCCCAGTCCCCGGACAGGCGGCCGACGGCGGGGAAGCGGTGGACACGTCCGTCGGCGGCCACACCGGCGCAGTTGATCCCCGCACCGCACACGACGGCGACCCCGTGCCGGGGTGATCCGTCGTCGGGCAGGCCCGCGCGCAGGATCGCGAACGTGTCGTTGGCCACGCGGAGGGCGCGGCCCCAGCTCAGGGCACCGATGCGGTCCGCCAGCTCCCGTTCCTCGCACGGCAGGTCGGCGTTGGCCAGACAGGCCGACACATGCTCGGCCAGGGGGGCGCCCGGCCGCGCCTCCAGACCCGCCGCCCGCGCGGCCCGGGCCACCGTCCGCGCCAGCGACGCGACGGCCCTCCCCGCCCCGACCGCCGGCGGCCGGAAGCCGCCGCCGCGCGCCGAGCCCAGCACCGTCCCGTCGGCCGAGACCAGCGCCACGTCGGTCTTGCTGTTGCCCGCGTCGACGGCCAGCGCGGCGGCGGGCGGCCCGGCGGCGGGGGTCAGGCCCATGCCAGGTACTCCCGGTTGTGCGCGAGCAGACGGTCCGTCAGCTTCTCGGCGAGGGAGTACCGGCCGACCAGGGGGTGGGCCAGCAGCGCGGCGAACACCCGGTCCCGGCCCCCGCGCAGGGCGGCGTCCAGCGCCAGGTGCTCGTACGCCGTCACGGCCGAGATCAGGCCCGTGCAGAGCGGGTCCAGCGGCGGTACGGGCAGCGGCTCGGCGCCCGCCGGGGAGACGGCGGCAGGGACCTCGACCACCGCGTCGTCGGGGAGGAAGGGCAGGGTGCCGCCGTTGCGGACGTTCACCACCTGCGCGCCCCCGCCCGCCTCGCCCGTGCCGCCCCGGCCGTCGCCCAGCAGGGCCGCGGCCAGGGCGACGGCGGCCTCGGAGTAGTAGGCGCCGCCGCGCCCGGCCAGCAGCTCCGGCTTGGTGTCCAGTGCCGGATCGGCGTACATCTCCAGCAGTTCGCGCTCCATCGCGGCGACCTCCGCCGCCCGCGGGGGGCGGTCGCGCATCTCGGCCACGACCTCGTCGTGGGTGTAGAAGTAGCGCAGGTAGTACGAGGGCACGGCGCCCAGCCGGTGCAGAAGGGGCTCGGGCAGGCGCAGGTCGGCGGCGATCGCCGCGCCGTGCCGGGCCAGCAGACCGGGCAGCACGTTCCGCCCGTCCGGCCCGCCCAGGCGCACCCCGAACTCCCAGGTGAGGTGGTTGAGCCCGACGTGGTCCAGGTGCACCTGACCGGGCTCCACCTCCAGCAGGGCGGCGAACTTCCGCTGGAGCCCGATCGCCACGTTGCACAGGCCCACCGCCCGGTGGCCCTCGTTCAGCAGGGCGCGGGTGACGATGCCCACCGGGTTGGTGAAGTCGATGATCCACGCACCGGGGTTGGCGCGGCGCACCCGCTCGGCGATGTCCAGGACGACGGGGACGGTGCGCAGCGCCTTGGCCAGTCCGCCCGCGCCCGTGGTCTCCTGCCCGACGCAGCCGCAGTCCAGCGGCCATGTCTCGTCCCGTTCGCGGGCCGCCTGGCCGCCCACGCGGAGCTGGAGCAGCACGGCGTCGGCGTCCGCGACGGCCGCGTCCAGGTCGCCGGTGGTGGTGACGGCGGCCGGGTGGCCGGCGCGGGCGAGCATGCGGCGGGCCAGCCCGCCCACCAGCTCCAGCCGGTCCCCGGCCGGGTCGGCCAGGACCAGCTCGGTGACCGGGAGGGTGTCCTGCAACCGGGCGAATCCGTCGACGAGTTCGGGGGTGTAGGTGGATCCGCCGCCCACCACTGCGAGTTTCACGGGACTGCCTCCTCGGGCCTGGGGAGCGGGACGTCGGGGTTCGGGG
>NZ_JAKMAY010000381.1:0-4673 GCF_022015835.1 Streptomyces sp. ICN903
CCACCGCCCCGTCCGGCCGTCCTCCCACCGCCCCGTCCGGCCGGGCGGATCACACCCGTCCGCCAGGGGTGCGGAACGTAAGGGAATGTCTGGAAAAGCGGGAACCGGGTAACCGGCAGTGCCGCGTACCGGGCGTACGCGGGAGCACGACGCCGGTACGGACAGGACGGGACGCGGCGGTCGGCCGTGCGAGGAGGCGGTGAAGGGCAGTGGGACCACCAGGGACGGCGGGGCGATGAGCGGGGCCGACCGGACAGGGGAGCCCGGTGTCCTGCGCGCGGTCTTCGACGGCCTGGGCGCGGGCATCTACGCCACGGACGCCACGGGCCGCCTGATCGCCGCCAACCCCCGGGCCGAGCGGATGGTGGCGCGGCCCGCGGCGCGGATGCTGGGCCACGACATGCACGACCTGCTGCACCGCGACGCGGACGGGCAGCGGATCCCCCGGGAGAACTGCCGGATGCTCCAGGTCCTCGCCGACGGCCGCCCCCGCGAAGGGGGTGACGAGTACCTGCTGCGGGGCGACGGCACCACTCTCCCGGTCATCTGGTCGGCCGCACTGCTGGAGCTGCCGGGGGAGCCGCCCGGCCTGGTCCTCGCCTTCCACGACTTCAGCGTGCGCCGGGCCGCCGAGCGGCAGACGGCCGCCTACCTTCAGGCGCTGGAGGCCCTGACCGCCCGGCTGACCGTGGTGTCGGAGGTCTCCTCCGTCCTCATCTCCAGCCTGGACATCCCCCGGATGCTCCGGAAGCTGGGCCGGATGCTGGTGCCGGACCTGGCCGACTGGACGGCGGTGGACGTGCTCACCGGGCAGCCGGACGAGGTGCTGCGCATCGCCGTGCACAGCGCCGCGGACCCGGAGGCGGCCGGGGAGCTGGAAGGCCCCCTGCCGTCGCTGGCGGAGTCCGCGGGCGCGGATCTGGTGCGTGCCCTGCGCGGCGCCGGGACGGTATCGCTGGACGCGGCGGACCTCGCACGCGAACCCGACACCCCCCTCACGGCGGCCCACCGGCGGCTGTTCGACCGGCTCGGCGGGCACAGCGCCGTGGTGGTGCCGCTGCACAGCCGCCGCCGGGTCTTCGGCGCCTTCACCGCGGCGCGCACCGGCGACTCGCCCCCGTACACCGAGGACGAGATGATGATGCTCGCGGACATCGGCCGCCGGGCCGGGCTGGCCATGGACAACGCCCGCCTCTTCGACCAGCAGAGGCACGTCGCCGAGACCATGCAGCGCCAGCTGCTGACCCCGCTGCCCCAGGTGGACCATCTGCAGATGGCCGCCCGTTACCGGCCCGCCCAGGTGGCGGCCGAGATCGGCGGGGACTGGTACGACGCCTTCCTGCTGGAGGACGGTGTCACCACGATGGTCATCGGGGACGTGGTGGGCCACGACCTCCAGGCCGCCGCCCACATGGCCGAGGTCCGCAACATGCTGCGCGCCCTGGCCTGGGACCGCAGGGAGCCTCCCAGCCTGATCATGCGCCGTCTGGACGAGGCGATGACCAACACCAGCGACGCCCCCATGGCCACGATGGTCTTCGCCCGGATCGAGGGCCGCGAGGGCGGACCCTGGAGGCTGCACTGGGTCAACGCCGGGCACCCCCCGCCGCTGTTGGTCGAGGCCGGTGGCGGCACCCGCTTCCTGGAGGCCGGCCACGGCCCCCTGCTGGGCATGAGCGCGACCCTGAACCTGGGGCTGCACTGGCCCGACGCCTACGAGGACCTGCCGCCGGAGGCGACGGTGGTGTTCTACACCGACGGCCTGGTGGAGAGCCGCACCAGGCCGATCGACACCGGCATGGGGCTGCTGTGCCGCAACGCCTCCGCCCTGGCCCGCCACGGTCTGGAGGAGTTCTGCGACGAGCTGCTGGAGCGCCTGGACCCCCGCGGCGACGACGTCGCCCTGCTGGCCCTGCGGCTGCCGCGGTACGGGGAGGGAGCCCCGGGAGACCGCACCCCGTCGCCGTCGCGCGACGAACCGGCGCACAGCCCGGCGGATCCCTCCAGGTCGGCCCCGGGGGCCGAGGCGCTGGGCGCGGAGGAGGTCTTCACACAGGCGCCCCACGGAGCCGACCGGCCGCCACTGCCCTGAGGACTCCTTCAGAACCGCTGCCCCGGGAGTCCAAGAGCCCCGGGAGGGCCGGCCCCCTCGGCGGTACGCCGACCGCCCGCCCTCCGGAGGGAAGACTCCCTCCGGCACGCATTTCCGCCGCCACCCGGGGTACCGCCTGGCACGGCACGCACGGCCGGGAACAGGCAGGGAGAGGAAGCGCATGGACCGGATCGCCGACATCTGGGGACCCCGCACACCGCATGCCAGGGGAACGGTGTGGCCCGCCCGGGTCGACCGCCACCTGGAGAAGGGGGTGGCGGAGGAGGACGTCGAGCGCTGGGTGCGTTCCGCCTGCGTGCTGTGCAGCAACGGCTGCGGCTGCGAGATCGCCGTCAAGGACGGGCGCATGGTCGGGGTGCGCGGAATGGCCGGCGATGTCGTCAACCACGGGCGGCTGGGCCCCAAGGGCCTGTACGGGAGCTGGTCCTGGGCGAACAGCGCCGACCGGCTCACCCGGCCCCTGGTCCGCGAGAACGGCCGCCTCGTCGAGACCGACTGGGAGACCGCGATGGGCCGGATCGCCGAGGTCTCCCGGCGGCTGCTGGACGAGAAGGGCCCGCTCTCCCACGGCTTCTACACCTCCGGCCAGCTCTTCCTGGAGGAGTACTACACCCTGGCCGTGATCGGGAAGGCCGGTCTGGGCACCCCCCACATGGACGGCAACACCCGGCTGTGCACGGCCACCAGCGCCGCCGCCTTCAAGGAGTCCTTCGGTACCGACGGGCAGCCCGGCTCCTACACCGACATCGAGCACTGCGACGCGATCTTCCTCTTCGGCCACAACATGCCCGAGACCCAGACGGTGCTGTGGATGCGCGTGCTGGACCGCACCCGCGCCGACGACCCGCCGAAGGTGGTGTGCGTGGACCCGCGCCGCACCAAGGTCGCCGAGGAGGCCGAGCGCACCGGCGGCGTCCACCTCGCGCCCCGGGTCGGCACCAACATGGCCCTGATGAACGGCCTGACCCGGGAACTCTTCGCATGCGGCCGGGTGGACGAGGAGTGGGTGGGGCGCCACACCCTGGGCGTGGAGGAACTGCGCGAGACGGTGGAGCCCTACACGCCCGAGGAGACCGCCCGGATCTGCGGAGTGGACGCCGAGGACGTGCGGCGCGCGGCGCGGATCTTCGGGGAGAGCGAACGGGTGCTGTCCACCGTGCTGCAGGGCTTCTACCAGTCCCACCAGGCCACCGCCGCAGCCGTGGCCGTGCACAACCTGCACCTGCTGCGCGGCATGATCGGCCGCCCGGGCGCCGGCGTCCTTCAGATGAACGGCCAGCCCACCGCCCAGAACACCCGCGAGTGCGGCGCCGACGGAGACCTGCCCGGCTTCCGCAACTGGAGCAACCCCGAGCACGTCCGCGAGCTGGCGAAACTGTGGAACGTCGACGAGCTGACGATCCCGCACTGGGCCCCGCCCACCCACGCCATGCAGATCTTCCGCTACGCCGAGCAGGGCTCCGTCGGACTGCTGTGGATCTCGGCCACCAACCCGGCCGTCTCCATGCCCGAGTCGTCCCGCGTCCGGAGGATCCTCGGCGGCGGGAAGTGCTTCACGGTCGTCCAGGACCTCTTCCTCACCGAGACCGCCGAACTGGCCGACGTGGTGCTGCCCGCGGCCGGCTGGGGCGAGAAGACCGGCTGCTACACCAACGTCAACCGCACCGTTCACCTGTCGGAGAAGGCCGTCGAACCGCCCGGCGAGGCCAGGAGCGACCTGGACATCTTCCTGATGTACGCCGACGCCATGGACTTCCGCGACTCCGACGGCGCCCCACTGATCAAGTGGCGCACCCCCGAGGAGGCGTTCGACGCCTGGCGCGAGTGCAGCCGCGGCCGCCCCTGCGACTACAGCGGCCTGTCCTACGACAGGCTGCGCGGCCCCACCGGCATCCCCTGGCCCTGCACCGACGAGCACCCCGACGGCACCGACCGGCTGTATGCGGACGGCGTGTTCAACACCGACCCCGATTTCTGCGAGACCTACGGCCACGACCTGCTCACCGGCGGCACGGTGACCCCCGTCGAGTACCGGGCCAAGTCACCCGCCGGACGCGCCTTCCTCAAGGGCGCGCCCTACGTGCCGCCCCACGAGGAACCCGGCGAGGAGTACCCGCTGCTGTACACCACCGGGCGCACCGTCTACCACTTCCACACCCGCACCAAGACCGGCCGCTCCCGCGAGCTGAACCGGGCCGCGCCCGACGCCTGGGCGGAGCTGTCCGCCCCCGACGCGCGGCGGCTGGGGATCGCCGAGGGCGACCGGGTGCGGGTGGAGTCGCCGCGCGGGGCGATCGAGGTACGCGCCCGGATCGGGCATGTGCGGGAGGGCACGGTGTTCGCGCCCTTCCACTACGGCCGCTGGGATCCGGACGAGGTGTCACCCGACGGCGCGCCCCGGCAGGCCAACGAACTGACCATGACCATCTGGGACCCGGTGTCCAAGCAGCCGTACTTCAAGACGGCCGCCTGCCGGGTGACCAAGGTCGCCGACGGCGACGGCCCCGCCCCCGCGCCCACCACGACCGCCTCCGAGCCGGTGGGCGGCCCCGTACCGCCC
>NZ_JAKMAY010000382.1:0-4665 GCF_022015835.1 Streptomyces sp. ICN903
GCCACGAGGTGCCGGGCCTGGCCACCGAGAGCGACGGGCGCTGGGAGTATCCGCGGCTCACCCTGCCCGCCCTCCCCTCCGGCTCCCCGCGCCCCTTCGCGCAGGGCAACGAGGGGGAGATCCACCACGCCGACCTGCGCGAACTGCTGATCCCCCTGCCCGAGGGGGCCGAGGAGGACAAGAAGGCCGGGAAGGACGGCGGGCTCCCCTCGCCGAAGGGCGGCTGGGTCACGGCCGAGGAGTACACCGGCATCTACGCGAAGGGCGAGCACGAGGAACTGCGGCAGCGGCTGGCGGACGACGCCGTACGGCACATCGCCGCCCGCGGCTGGGTCATGCCGGACGGCACCCGCACCAGCGTCCATCTGCTGCGGTTCAACAGCGGCGCCGTCGCGGACGACTTCCACACCGAGGCGGTGTACGGGGGCCTGGCCCCGGGGCTGACGCTGGACAGGGCGCCGGGTTCGGAGCTGGACGAGAGCTGGCCGTCGAAGGCCGCCCCGGAGAACGTCGAGATCGAGGTGTACGACGAGCCCAGGCCCCGCGGCGAGACCCACACCCGCCACGCGTACCTGCTCGCCGGGGACACCGTGGCGCTGGTCGTCCAGACCCGGAAGGGGGCGGCTCCCGCCGTGCCGTTCCGGCAGACGGTGATCCTCCAGGCCCAGCTCCTGGGCTGAGCCCGGCGCAAACGGCTCCTGACGGGTTCCGGAGCCCGCCGGGACCCGTCCCGTGGCGGGGCGGCACACCTCACAGCACCGCCCCGCCACGGGCCGACTAGACTCGTCGGCGGGCCGCCCGCCGGCCCGTACGTCCGTGCCGAGCCCCCGAGGAGCGCTCCCGTGCTTGAGGCATTCTTCACCGCCCTGCTGGTCCTGGTCTGTGTCGGCGTCCTGGCGTTCACGGGCCTGACCGTGAAGAAGCTCTACCAGGGCCAGCGCTGACCCGTCCCGTCCCGTGACCCGGGCCGCGTACGGCCCGAGCCCGGGCCGCACCGCCGACCACACGCCCTCGACAGATCGTCTGAGCACCCCATGATCGAGATTCCGTCCGACCTCCACCCGGACCTCGTCCCCCTCGCCTTCCTCCTGGGCGACTGGGCGGGCGCGGGTGTCGCGGACTTCCCGGACCGCGAGCAGTGCAACTTCGGCCAGGAGGTCACCTTCTCCCACGACGGCCGGGACTTCCTGGAGTACGTCTCGCGTACCTGGGAGCTGGACGACAAGGGCGAGAAGGTCCGCCCGCTGGAGAGCGAGAGCGGCTACTGGAGGATCGACGCGGAGCGCCGGGTCGAGGCCGTCATGGCCCGCGACCGGGGCATCGTCGAGGTCTGGCACGGCGAGATGGCCGAGCAGAAGCCGCAGATCGACCTGGTCACGGACGCCTTCGCCCGCCTGTCCTCGGCCGGCGAGTACTCCGGCGGCAAGCGGCTGTACGGCTACGTCAAGGGCGACCTGATGTGGGTCGGCGAGCTGGCCACCCCGGATCCGGAGCGCCCGCTGCGCCCGTACATGTCGGCGCACCTGAAGAAGGTCGTCGACCCCCGCGAGTGGGCCAAGGACCTCAAGGACCTCCCGGACGACGGGATCGCCTTCTTCAAGTAGGCCGCTTCTCCGGACAGGTCCGCTTCCCCGGGCGGGCCCGGTCGGCGCCGATATCCGCTTGCGCGCCCCCGCCACCCGGGGCAGCCTTCGTCCGGCACCCGACGAAGGCGGAGAAGATGACCACCCAGCAGGCCCACCCGGTCGACCGTGAACTCGTCCGGGCCGCGGCCCGGGTGGCCCGCACCCGCTGCCGGGGCGACAACCACACCATGGCCGCCGCGGCCCGCGCCCGCGACGGCCGGATCGTCACCGCGGTGAACGCCTACCACTTCACCGGAGGGCCCTGCGCCGAGCTGGTCCTCATCGGCACGGCGGCCGCCCAGGGGATCTACGAACTGGACACCGTCGTCGCCGTGGGCGACCGCGACCGGGGGATCGTCCCTCCGTGCGGCCGGTGCCGCCAGGCACTCCTCGACTACTTCCCGGAGCTGAGGGTCATCGTCGGCGGCGCCCCCGGCGGCGAAGGGGCCCGGGCCGTCCCCGTGGCCGATCTGCTGCCCGCGAGCTACGTCTGGGCCGACCACCAGCTCGACGCCGGACCGGGCACCGCACCGGACGCCGGACCGGGCACCGGGGGGACCGTGCCGCCTGCGGGCTGAAGCCCCCGGCCGGCGGCCGGGCCCCGGGCCTCCGGCGACGCCGGTTCCGTCCGCATTCCCGGCGCCCCTCCTACACTGGCCACTGTGGTGAGCACCGACTGGCAGAGCGACCTACGCAGACGCGGATATCGGCTGACGCCGCAGCGCCAGCTCGTGCTGGAAGCCGTGGACAAGCTGGAGCACTCCACTCCGGAGGACATCCTCGCCGAGGTGCGGCGCACGGCGGGGAGCGTGAACATCTCCACCGTCTACCGCACGCTGGAGCTGCTGGAGGAGCTGGGGCTGGTCAGCCACGCCCATCTGGGCCACGGCGCTCCCACGTACCACCTGGCGGACCGGCACGACCACATGCACCTGGTGTGCCGGGACTGCACCACGGTGATCGAGGCCGACATCGCGCTCGCCGCCGACTTCACCGGCAGGCTGCGGGAGAAGTTCGGCTTCGACACGGACATGAAGCACTTCGCGATCTTCGGCCGCTGCCGCGACTGCGCCGGGCGGGTCTCCGAGGACGGCACGGCGGAGGACACCGAGGCGGAGGACACCGAGAGGGACTCGCACGAGAGCGCGGACGGCTCCGGGTCGTAGGCTGGCCGCATGTCGTACAAGAGCCCCCTGCTGTCGCTGCCCGGCGCCGTCCCCGCCGAGGCGCCGGACGAAGGCGTCGCCGCGCACTACGGCGACCTCTTCCGCGAGCAGCGCACGCTCGCCGACGGTGGCGGAGTGGTCGACCTCTCGCACCGCGGCGTGGTAACCGTCACCGGCGAGGACCGGCTGAGCTGGCTCCATCTGCTGATCACCCAGCACGTCAGCGAGCTGGAGCCCGGCCGCGCCACCGAGGCGCTGATCCTCTCCGCCAACGGCCACATCGAGCACGCGCTCTATCTGGTGGACGACGGCGCCACCGTCTGGATGCACGTCGAGCCGGGCACCAAGGAGGCGCTGATCGCCTACCTGGAGAGCATGAAGTTCTTCTACCGGGTCGAGGTCGCCGACGCCACGGCCGAGTACGCCGTGGTGCACCTCCCGGCGGGCTCCATCGCCGAGGCACCCGAGGGCGTGGCCGTCCGCGAGACGGCGTACGGGCGGGACCTGTTCCTGCCGCGCGGCGAGCTGGAGTCCTACGCCGCCTCCCACGGCCCGGCGGTCGGCGTGCTGGCGCTGGAGGCGCTGCGCGTCGAGGCGCACCGGCCCCGGCTGGGTCTGGAGACCGACCACCGCACCATCCCGCACGAGCTGGGCTGGATCGGCACGGCCGTCCATCTGCAGAAGGGCTGCTACCGGGGCCAGGAGACCGTGGCGCGCGTCCACAACCTGGGGAAGCCGCCGCGCCGGCTGGTCTTCCTCCACCTGGACGGCAGCGAGGTGCACCTGCCCGGCCACGGCACACCCGTGCGGCTGGCGAAGGACGGTGAGGAGGGGCGGCAGCTCGGTTTCGTCACCACCTCGGCCCGCCACCACGAGCTGGGCCCGATCGCCCTGGCCCTGGTGAAGCGGAACGTCCCGGTGGACGCGGAGCTGATCGCGGGCGACACCGCGGCGGCGCAGGAGACCGTCGTCGAGCCGTGAGCGTGCCCCGGCGGGCGGTGCGGCCCGGGAAGTGGAAGTGGTACGCAGGGGCGCGAGCCGGACCGCCGGGTGCATACTGGCGTTAATGACAAAATCGGCCGTAGCCCGGCGCCACCTGCCCACCAGCCCCTTCAAAGCCCCTGTCGCACCGCCCGACAAGCACTTCGCCGAGGGCGAGCGGGTCACCCACGACACGTACGGCCTCGGCCGGATCGTCTCCGTCGAGGAAGGCATCGCGGTACTCGTCGACTTCGGCTCCAAGCAGGTGCGGATCCTCAGCCCCTACCTCAAGCTGAACGCTCTCTGAGGCCGCCGCGCACGGCCGCCGCACGGCGGCCGGCCGCCTCCCCCCACACCACGTTTCCGCCCCGAGAGGCAGATCTCCCCATCGACACCACCGAACTGTTCTCCGCTCCCGACCAGGCGCCCACGACCCCTCAGGCGTCGGCCCGGCCCCCGGCCCGGAACCCCTTCCAGGCGCCGGACTTCGGAGACATCCCGGACTACGACGAGGCGGAGGAGACCGGAGAGCCGCCGTTCGACGCCGCTGCCGCCGCTGCCGCCGACGCGGCCGGTGCGGCCCGCGCCGCCAAGGACGAGGGCCCGGCCCGGGACGGCGGCGGCAGGAAGCGGCCGTCGAACTCCTCACACCGCAGGCGCGACCGCTCCCGGCAGGTCAGGCGGGGCTCCCCCCGCCGCTGACGGCGGCCGCCGCCCTGGCCTGGAGCACGGCGAAGACGCCCACCGGGACCGTCTGCACCACGGTCCAGGCCCTCCCCGTCGCGGTGAGGTCCAGCAGACCGGACGCCAGGACGGCCAGGCTGAGCGCGATCCAGCCGAACCCGCAGGCGGCCACCGCGCGCACCGCCCCCGGCCGGACGTACGGCGGCCGC
>NZ_JAKMAY010000383.1:0-4653 GCF_022015835.1 Streptomyces sp. ICN903
GAGGCCCCTGGGGGTGCGGGTGGCCCCCACCGGGGACGCTGGTGTCGACGCCCGGCTGCGTCGCCTGGCGGACGCCGACCACCTCGCCGTCTCCGGGCATCTGGAGGTGTACGAGGATGTGCACCGCGGGCTGCGTGACACGCTGACCGCGCTCGACCAGCGACCCGGGCCGCCCGCACCGGGCGCGCCGCACAACCCCGGGAGCTGAACCGCACGTGGCAGCGTCACGAAACCAGCGTGGCCGGCGCAACCGGCTCGACGCGGAGCTGGTGCGCCGCGGCCTGGCCCGCTCGCGCGAGCACGCCGGCCGGCTCATCGCCGCCGGCCGGGTCGCCGTCGGCGGCGCCACCGCGACCAAACCCGCCACCCAGGTGGAGACCGGTGCGGCCGTCGTCGTGACCGAGGACGCGGCCGACCCCGACTACGTCTCGCGCGGTGGCCACAAGCTGGCCGGCGCCCTGGAGGCGTTCACCCCGCGCGGGCTGACCGTGGCCGGGCGGCGGGCGCTGGACGCCGGGGCGTCCACCGGCGGCTTCACCGACGTGCTGCTGCGGGCCGGCGCCGCGCGGGTGGTGGCCGTGGACGTCGGCTACGGGCAGCTCGCCTGGTCACTGCAGAGCGACGAGCGGGTGCTGGTGCGCGACCGCACCAACGTCCGCGAGCTGACCCTGGAGCAGATCGGCGGTGAGCCGGTGGACCTCGTCGTCGGCGATCTGTCCTTCATCCCGCTCGGCCTGGTGCTGCCCGCCCTCGCGCGCTGTGCGGCGCCCGGGGCCGATCTGGTGCTGATGGTCAAACCGCAGTTCGAGGTGGGCCGGGAGCGGCTGGGCAGCGGGGGTGTGGTGCGCAGCCCGGCCCTGCGGGCCGAGGCGGTCCGCACCGTCGCCGGCCAGGCGGCGGAACTGGGTTTCGGAGTACTCGGGGTGACCGCCAGTCCTCTGCCGGGCCCCTCCGGTAACGTCGAGTACTTCCTGTGGCTGCGTGCCGGGGCACCCGAACTGGACCCGGCCGATGTCGACCGAGCCGTGGCGGAGGGCCCCCAGTGACCACGCAGAGCACGAAGCAGAGCACGACCGCGCCGGCCGCCGAGAGCGCCGGGAGCGCGGAGGGCGCGGGGCGGACCGTGTTCCTGATCACCCACACGGGCCGCCCGGCCGCCGTCCGCAGCGCCGAGCTCGTCGTCCAGGGGCTGCTGCGCAACGGCATCGGTGCGCGCGTCCTGGCCCAGGAGGCGGCCGACCTGACGCTGCCGCCGTCCGTGCGGACAGTGGCGGACGGCGAGCCCTGCGAGAAGGCCGTGGAGGGCTGCGAGCTGATCGTCGTCCTCGGCGGGGACGGCACGCTGCTGCGCGGCGCCGAGTTCGCCCGGGCCTCGGGGGTGCCGATGCTGGGGGTCAACCTCGGCCGGGTCGGCTTCCTCGCCGAGGCCGAGCGCGACGACCTGGACAAGGTCGTGCGGCGGGTGGTCGCGCGCTCCTACGAGGTGGAGGAGCGGATGACCGTCGACGTGCTCGTCCTCAACGACGGGGACGTCGTCCACCGCGACTGGGCGCTGAACGAGGCCTCGGTGGAGAAGGCCGCCCGCGAGCGGATGCTGGAGGTCGTCGCGGAGGTCGACGGCCGGCCGGTCTCCCGTTTCGGCTGCGACGGTGTGGTGTGCGCCACGCCCACCGGTTCGACGGCCTACGCCTTCTCCGCGGGCGGGCCGGTGGTCTGGCCCGAGGTCGAGGCGCTGCTGCTGGTGCCCATCAGCGCCCACGCGCTGTTCGCCAAGCCCCTGGTGACCACTCCCGATTCGGTGCTGGCCGTCGAGGTGCAGCCGCAGACCCAGGGGGGCGTCCTGTGGTGCGACGGGAGGCGCACCGCCGAACTGCCCGCCGGGGCCCGGGTGGAGGTGCGGCGCAGCGCGGTGCCGGTGCGGCTGGCGCGGCTGCACCACGCCTCCTTCACCGACCGCCTGGTGGCGAAGTTCGCCCTGCCGGTGGCCGGGTGGCGCGGGGCGCCGCACTGACCGCGCCGCGCCGGCCCGCCCGCCACGCCGACCGCGTCCGCCGGGCCGGTCGTGCGTGCGCGAGGCGGGGTGGAAGGGGCGCGCGGGGCGTGCGGTGCGGACCGTGAGTGGGGATCCTGCCGTGGAACCTCGTATGGTCGTATCCGTGTTGGAGGAGATGCGGATTCGGGCCCTGGGCGTGATCGATGACGCCGTCGTCGAGCTGTCCCCCGGCTTCACCGCGGTGACCGGCGAGACCGGCGCGGGCAAGACCATGGTCGTCACCAGTCTGGGACTGCTGCTCGGCGGACGGGCGGACGCCGCCCTGGTGCGGGTGGGCGCCAAGGCCGCCGTGGTGGAGGGCCGGATCGTGCTGCCGCCCGACGCGCCCGCGGCGCGGCGCGCCGAGGAGGCGGGCGCGGAGCTGGACGAGGGCGTACTGCTGGTCAGCCGGACGATCTCGGCCGAGGGGCGCTCGCGCGCCCACGTCGGCGGGCGCTCGGCGCCCGTCGGCCTGCTGTCGGAGCTGGGCGAGGACCTGGTCGCGGTGCACGGTCAGACGGACCAGCAGGGCCTGCTGCGGCCCGCCCGGCAGCGCGAGGCGCTGGACCGTTACGCGGGCGAGGCGGTCTCCGTCCCGCTGGCCGAGTACGGCCGGGCCTACCGGCGGCTGCGAGCGGTCTCCGCCGAGCTGGCCGAGCTGACCACGCGTGCCCGCGAGCGCGCCCAGGAAGCCGATCTGCTGCGCTTCGGCCTGGAGGAGATCGCCGCGGCCGAGCCCCGGGCGGGCGAGGACGCCGAACTGGCGGCCGAGGCCGAGCGGCTCGGCCACGCCGAGGCCCTGGCGTCGGCCGCGGCCACCGCCCACGGCGCGCTGGCCGGCGATCCGGCCGACCCGGAGTCGGTGGACGCGGGCGCGCTGGTCGCCGGCGCCCAGCGCGCGCTGGAGGCCGTGCGGTCGCACGATCCGGCGCTGGCGGCGCTGGCCGACCGGCTGGGCGAGGTGGGCATCCTGCTGGCGGACGTGGCAGGGGAGCTGGCCGGGTACGCCGACGACCTGGACGCCGATCCGGCGCGGCTGGCCGCGGTCGAGGAGCGCCGGGCCGTCCTGTCCCATCTGACCCGCAAGTACGGCGAGGACACCGCCGCCGTCCTGGCATGGGCCGAGGAGAGCGCCGCCCGGCTGGCCGAACTCGAGGGAGACGACGACCGGATCGGGGAACTGGCCGCCGAGCGCGATGTGCTCCGCGCCGAACTGGCCGCTCTCGCGCAGCGGTTGACACAGGCGCGGACGGAGGCCGCCAAGCGGTTCGCCGACGCGGTCACCGCCGAGCTGGCCGAGCTCGCCATGCCGCACGCCCGCGTCACCGTGGAGCTGCGGCAGCACGAGACGGCGGACGAGGAGTCGGGGATCGAGGTGGACGGGCGGCCGGTCGTCTTCGGCCCCCACGGCGTGGACGAGGTGGAGCTGCTGCTCGCCCCGCACCCCGGCGCCCCGCCCCGCCCCATCGCCAAGGGCGCCTCGGGCGGTGAGCTGTCGCGGGTGATGCTCGCCGTCGAGGTCGTCTTCGCGGGCACCGCCCCGGTGCCGACCTATCTCTTCGACGAGGTGGACGCCGGTGTGGGCGGCCGGGCCGCCGTGGAGGTCGGGCGGCGGCTGGCGCGGCTGGCGAAGTCGGCGCAGGTCGTGGTCGTCACCCATCTCCCGCAGGTCGCGGCGTTCGCCGACCGGCATCTGGTGGTGGAGAAGACCTCCGACGGCTCGGTGACGCGCAGCGGTGTGAAGACCCTCCGGGGCGAGGACCGGGTGCGCGAGCTGTCCCGGATGCTGGCCGGGCAGGAGGACTCGGAACTCGCCCGCGCCCATGCCGAGGAGCTGCTGGAGGCGGCCCGCTCCGGCATCTGACGCCGGGCTTCGGGCTCCGTTCCGGCCGCTCGTGTTTCACCCGTACGGCGTGGCGTCGCGCCGGGGCCGGGGTGGCATCCTGGAGGCGCCGCACGGCCTGTACGCCGTACGCTGCTGTGCGTGATCCGCGGCCCCGGCGGGGCGGGTCCGCCGGTCCGAGCCGTCCGAATCCTTCGAGCCCTCATCCCAGGAGCCCCGGCACCCAGTGAAGACCACCCCGGTTCCACCGCACGGCAGGCCGCCGCTGCACGTCGTGCAGGTGATCGGCGGCGGCAGCGCCCGCGTCTGCGCACATGTGCGCTCCCTGACCGCCGGGCTGGTGGCGCGGGGGGTGCGGGTGACCGTCTGCGCGCCGCCGGGTACCGAACCCGACTACGGCTTCACCGGCCTCGGCGCCCACTTCGTGCCCCTGTCCTGCGGTACCGGGCCCGAAGCGGCCGCGGTGCTGCGCGCGGTGTGCGCGGACGCCGCGGTGGTGCACGCCCACGGGATGCGCGCCGGTGCGCCGGCCGCCCTGGCGCTGTGCGGACGGCGCCGGACGCCGCTGGTGGTCACCTGGCACGCCCGGGCCCAGCCGGCGGGGGTGAGGGCCCGGCTGATGCGGTTGCTGGAGCGGCGGGTGGTGCGGGCCGCGCGGGTGGTGTTCGGCACCACCTCGGACCTGGTGGACCGGGCCCGCCGCCACGGCGCCCGTGACGCCCGGCTGGCTCCGGTGACCGTGGCCGTGACGGGCGAGAGGTACGGGGGGTACGGGGAG
>NZ_JAKMAY010000384.1:0-4648 GCF_022015835.1 Streptomyces sp. ICN903
GCGGGTGGGTCTGCGACCCACCCGTTCCAATGAGAGAGCGCTCGGATCCCGCGTCCCGGAACCCGAGATCCGGTAGGAGTAGGGGCATGACCTCCACCAGTGACGAGCCCGCCGGGCTGCCGTTCCCGATGCCGCAGGCCGAGTACCTGGCCACCCTGCCCAAGGCCACCGTCTACGCCTGCGTGTACTTCACCGACACACGCGGGCGGCCGGTGCAGCTGCGTTCGGTGTACGGCAGACGGCTGTGGCAGATCCCGGGCGGCAACATGGATCCGGGCGAGGACCCGTTCCGGACGGCGGTGCGGGAGACGTACGAGGAGACCGGGCTGCGGGTCGAGGGCCCTCGCCCGCTGCTGCTGGCGCACTACATCCGCTCCGATCCGGCCGAGGCCCCGCTGGCGAAGGTCGGCTTCTGCTTCGACGGCGGCACGCTGAGCGACGAGGAGATCGCCTCCATCAGGCTGGACCCGGAGGAGCACGACCGCTGGGCGGTGGAGGAGTGGCACGTCTGGGAGCGGCTGATGACGCCCGAGGGCTACCGGCGGCTGGCCGCCCTCGCCGAGGCCCGCCGCACCGGCCGCGCGTCCCTGCTGCTGAGCGAACCGATCCTCCGGGGGCCGGCGTGACGGGTGGGCCGGTGCCCGCGGCGGGCTCGGACCGGGCCGGGCGCTCCGGGGCGTCGGTCGACCGCGCCTACCGCGATCCCGCTCTGGCCGCCCTGTACGACGCTCTCAACCCGTGGGGCCCGGGTGACGACTTCTACCTGGAGCTGGTGATGTCCGCCGCCTCGGTGCTGGACGTCGGGTGCGGTACGGGCGCGCTGCTGCGCCGCGCGCGGGCGGCCGGGCACGGCGGGCGGCTGTGCGGACTCGATCCGGCCGCCGCGATGCTGGGCTGTGCGCGGCGGGAGGCGGCGCGGTCGGGGGCCGAGGTGGAGTGGGTGCTCGGGGATCTTGGATCGGCCCGCTGGGAGGGGGAGTTCGAGCTGGTGGTGATGACCGGGCACGCCTTCCAGGTGCTGCTGGGGGACGGTGAGGTGCGTACCGCCCTGGCCGCCGTGCGGGCGGCGCTGGCCGGCGGCGGGCGCTTCGCGTTCGAGACCCGCAACCCGGCTGCCCGGCCGTGGGAGCGCTGGACTCCGGAGCACGCGGTCGAGGTGGCGGACGGCACGGGCGCGGCGGTACGGGTCGCGCACGAGGTCCAGGAGCCGGTGGCGGGCGGCACCGTCCGCTTCACCACGACCTTCACCGGCCCGGGCTGGGAGCGGGCCAGTCGCAGCGAACTGCGGTTCTGGGACGCGGATGCGCTCGACGGCCTCCTGGCCGGGGCCGGACTGACGGTTGTGGAACGCTACGGGGACTGGGGGCGGGGCCCGCTGACGGACTCCAGCCCGGAGATCGTCACCGTCGCGCGGCGCTGACGGGGCGGGCGCACCGGCAGCAGGGGGCGGCCAGTGGCCAGGGGGGCACTGGCCGCTGGGCGGTGGAGGACTGGCCCGTCTGGGAGCGGCTGATGACGCCCGAGGGCTACCGGCGGCTGGCCGCCCTCGCCGAGGCCCGCCGCACCGGCCGCGCGGCCCTGCTGCTGAGCGAGCCGATCACCCGGGGGCCGGCGTGATGAGCGGGCTCAGGCCGACGGCCGAGGCCACGCCGCCCTTACGTCTCATTACTGCACGGGATTCGGGCAAGTGACCGTGTCGGCCGGAATGCGCTGAGCCGGGGTGGCCTCTTCGGCTGCGATGATCAGTCGCCGACAAACCATAGATAGCTGCCGGGCGTCTGTGAGCAGGATTGCAGCAGGCCCATGAGGTCAAGGACAGCGGCCGTCTGGGACTGGTCGGAGCACTGCTGCAACAGACCGGGCACCTCGCGCAGAGCGGCTTCCGCCTGCTGCTCGTTGAACAACGTGTCTCCATACGGATCCACCCGCCCAATGTTGCTCTGGTCGTCTCCATCCATGCCGACCAGGACATCGGTCAGTGCGTCGCCATGTTCGTACGACCCGTGGATCAAAGTCGTCCTGGACCGACCCCAGTCCAGAATGGGCCTCTTTGCGTGCAGTTCAAGTTCGACACCCATGGTGATCATTCCCTCCGAGGCTGCTGCAGCAAGCCTTGAACCATTGAGTGGACAGCGAAGTAAAGGCCACAGACGACTGGAGATCACTTAGTAGACGCAGCCTAGTCGAGGTCGGCGACGAAGGTGCCCAGGCCGACCTCGGTGCGAACCAGGCCGGTGGTCCGCAGGTACGCCAGCGCCTTCTGGGCCGTCGAGGCCGCGATGCCGAACTCGGCGCTCAGCTCCACGATGC
The DNA here is from genome assembly GCF_022015835.1 of Streptomyces sp. ICN903. Taxonomy (NCBI): domain Bacteria; kingdom Bacillati; phylum Actinomycetota; class Actinomycetes; order Kitasatosporales; family Streptomycetaceae; genus Streptomyces; species Streptomyces sp. ICN903. Next base: position 2,311 of record NZ_JAKMAY010000384.1, read on the forward strand.
CCGGCACGCGGCTGCCCGGCGGGTAGGTGCCGTTGGCGATGCGGGCCTCGATGGTCGCGGCCACCTGCCGCCGGATCGGGCGCGAACGATCAAGATCAGGACTCACATGCCGACCGTAAGCAGTCGACGTTACCCGCGCTACCGCAGTCATATGCGACATCGCGATAAGTGCGATACCTCGATACCATGAGGTCATGGCCGATTTCTGGATCAGGGTCTACAAGGTCAACCCGGTGACGAGGCGGCGGCGGGAGGTCAGCCGTTGGGCGTCGCCACCCGAACGGCTGCCCGACGTTCCGCTGATCTCAGGGGTGTGGCCGCCGTGTGAGTGCCCTCGGTGCGACGGCTCCGGCCGACCACCCGCCCGCACCACCTGATCGCGTCATTCCTGCGCAAACCTTCACGGATCATCGCTTGCCGCCCTTACGCTCTCGCCCATGACGACAACGACACCCCCCAACCACCCATGTACATGGGGCAGTTACTCGTACTTGGTGTTGATCCATGAGGGTGCCAAGGGCGACAAGGTCTGGCAGCGGAAGGCAACCGGGTGCGCCGACACGACCCAGCGCACATTCGCCGCCGGGCACGACGCGAAACTCAAGTCGCTGCTGATCGCGGCCGGGGTCGGCGGTCACCAGGCAGGCGGCGGTCCGGGGCCGGAATTGGAGAGGCGCCCCGATGTATGGGCTTTGGGCTGACGGTTGCGGAGCGGTACGGGGGCTGGGGGCGGGGCCCGCTGACGGACTCCAGCCCGGAGATCGTCACCGTCGCGCGGCGCTGACGGGGCTGACGGAGCGGGCGGCCCCTGGGCCCTGACGGCCCAGGGGCGGCCGGGTGTCAGTCGAACCAGCGGTCGCGGGCCAGTTCGGCGGCCCGGGAGGGGTCCTCCAGCAGGGCGGCGGCCTCGAAGCGGCGCGGCCACTGGCCGGCCGCCCAGGCCAGGCCGGCCGCGACGCCCTCGACGGTGGCGGCGTGGAGGGTGCCGTCGGGGGTGAGCCGCCAGTCCAGTTCCACGCCGGCGAGGACGAGTTCGTCGTGCTCGACGTAGGTGGCCGGGGCGCCGGGGAGCAGGACGCGTACCGCGTCGGGCACCTCGCGCACCTCGCCCGCCGCGGCATCCGGGGCGGGCAGCCCCGCGCCGACGGTCTCGCTCAGACGGCGTACGTCGAGGACGGCGGCCAGGGCGGCGGCCAGGGCCGGGCGTACCGGCAGCAGCGGGCGGCCGGTGGCCAGGGGCAGCAGGTCGGGGGCGTCGGCGACCAGCGCGTCGGCGGCGTCCACCAGGCGTACCTCGCCGTCGGCCACGACGCGCAGTTCGTCCGGCAGTGTGACCTCGTCCGGGTCCAGCTCGGCCAGCAGGCTGTACAGGCCGTGGAGTTGGGCGGGGGTGACGGGCAGGTCGGGGTCGGCGAGGCGGCCCAGGAGTTCGGAGGCGCCGCCGGGTTCGTCCAGCAGGGCGGCGGCGGAGGTGCGGATGCCCAGGGCGCGCAGCACCTGCTCGTCCAGGCCCGAGGTGGCGGCGGGCGCCTCCTCGTACAGGCCGGCCAGCAGCGGGTCGCCGCCGGCCGCGCGCAGTCCGGCGGGGCGGCGGCCGTCCAGGACGGGGTGGCCGCGCAGCCACCAGGCGGTGTAGGGGCGGACGGTCTGAACCGTGCCGTCCGGCAGCAGGACGCGTACCGGGGTGGTGAGCGCGTCGCGCAGCGGGGGGCGGGAGAGCATCCGCAGGGCCTGCGGCCAGTGGTCGTCGTCGACGAGGTCCAGGTCGCGTACGGCGAGCAGTTCGGAGACCACCGGCGGGACCGGGGTCTCGGGCAGGGTGTCGAGGACGTCCTCGCACCACACGTCGACGGCGTCCAGCAGGCCGGCGTCGTCGGGTTCGGGGAAGTCGGTGTCGCGGGGCTCGAGTTCGTCCGGGTCGAGGACGAGGTCGGTGGCTCGCACCAGGGCGAAGTCGGCGAGCACGCCGGTCGCGGCGAGGGTCTCCTCGCCCCACCGCTCGGCCAGTTCGGCGTCGCAGGCGGGCAGTTCGCCCTCGCGGATGACGCGCTCGAAGGCGCTGCCGGGGAAGACGAGTTCGGCGGCCGGGGCGAGTTCGCCGTCCTCGTCGGGGAGGGCGAGGGCGCCCAGCCAGGGTTCGTCGCCGGGTGAGAGGCGTGCGTCGCGGACGAGGGCGAGGACGGTGTCGGCCAGTTCCTCGGCGTCCAGGGGGCCGCCGTCCTCCTCCTCGTCGCCGTACCAGCTCTCCTCGGCCTCCAGCGAGGCGGCGACGGCCGCCCGCACCTGCGGGGTGGTGAGCACCGCGCGGGGTGTGGCGGGGGTGGCGCCCAGCTTCTCC
>NZ_JAKMAY010000385.1:0-4624 GCF_022015835.1 Streptomyces sp. ICN903
GGGGCGGGGGCGGGGGCGTCAGTCCCCGGCGCCGCCCCGACCGCCTTCCTGCCCGCCTTCCTGCCCGTCGTCCCAGGCGTCGCCCCAGTGCGCGTCCCGGGCGGCGCGGTAGGCCGGCCCGCGGCGCTTGGTGACGGTCTCGCGCCGCAGCCCGCCGCGTTCGGCGTCCGGCCCGGTGCACAGGTCGAGCAGGACCTGGCCCTTGCGGATCTGCGGCCTGCGTACGATCCGCGCCGCGGCGGGCGTGCCGTCCGGGCCGCCGCCGCCCGTACCGGGGCGGACCGCGGCCACGTAGGAGAACTTCTCGTCCTCGTACGCCAGCGATCCCCCCTTCACCTGCCGGTGGAGGGAGGAGCGGCTGACGCGGGCGGCGAAGTGGCACCAGTCCGAGCCGGGCTCTATCGGGCAGGCACCGCTGTGCGGGCAGGGGGCCAGGACGCGCAGTCCGGCGCCGATCAGCCGGCCGCGCGCCTCGATGATCCGCCGGTAGCCGTCCGGGGTGCCCGGCTCGACGACCACCACCGCCCGCCGGGCCGCCGCGGCGGCGGCGTCCACCAGCGCACCCCGGGCGTCCTCGGGCAGTTCGTTCAGTACGTAGGAGACGGTGACCAGGTCGGCCGCGTCCAGACCCGGTGCGGCGCCGATGCGCTCCTGCCGCCACCGGGCCCCGCGCAGGGCGGCCGAGCCGGAGCCTGCGGCCAGCTCGCGGCCGAGGGCGAGTGCGGGCTCGGAGCGGTCCAGCACGGTGGTGGCCCGGGCCTCCCCGGTCGGCTGCGCGCCGTCGCCCCAGACCGCGGCGGCGGCCCACACGGCCGCGCCCGTCCCCCCGCCCACGTCCAGGTGGGTGGCCGGGTCCAGCCGCGGTGCCCGGTCGGCGAGGGCGTCCAGGGCGGCGCGGACGGCCTCGAAGGTGGCGGGCATCCGGTAGGCGGCGTAGGCGGCGACGTCGCCGCGGTCGCGCAGGACGGGGGCGCCGGCGGTGCCGTTCCCCCGGTAGCCGCTGATCAGCCGCTCGACGGCCGCGGCGGCCTGCCGGGGCGGCAGTCCGTCGAGGAGGCGGGCGAGCGCGTCGCGCAGCTCGTCGTCGATGTGGAGGGGGGCGAACACCGGGCCAAGTGTAGGCGGGCGGCCGCCCGCGCCCCGCCGTCCGGTGGCGGATCCTCCTTCCGGCGGATTCCGCGGATTCGTTCCCGTTCGCTTCCGGCGGTCACCGGCCGCCCCTTCTCGTCGCGCATATGCCACTGGCCGTTGCATACTTTCACGGCATTCCGCTCCCCTTCCGTGAAGGAATCCGGATCACCGGATTCGATTGCGTTCGGCTGCGCACTCGGGGGGCAGACGATGCAGTGGAGTTGGGAAAGCAGCTCTGAAACGAGGAGGACCGATGCACAGGGAAGGCCGCCCACCGGAGCGATTGACGAACCGCTCACCGCAGACCGGGGACCGGGCGCGGGAGATAACACGCGGTTTCCTGCGGGCGGCCGAGCCGAACGCGTCCGAGGCGGACGTGGACGCCGTGCTGCTGGGCGTCTCGGAGCTGGTGTCCAACGCGGTCCGCCACGCCGGCGGGGTGACGGACTTCCGCCTGGGCTCGCGGGAGGGCGGCGTGCTGGTGGAGGTCTCGGACGCCAGCGTCCGGCGACCGAGGACGGTCCAGATAAACCCCTCCGTACCCGGCGGCTTCGGCTGGCTGCTGGTGCGCGAGCTGGCCACCGACGTCACCGTCACCCTCCACCCGGGCGAGGGCAAGACGATCCGGGCCTCCTTCCCGCTCCGGACCGCCGCCTGACACACGGGCCCCCGGGAATCGCGGAACGGAAGCCGCGGAACGGGACACTCCCCACGACACCGCGCCATTCCCGCGCGAAATCCGGACGCCGGTCGGCTTCTCCCTCTCAACTCGGCGGCCGAAAAGGGTTGTTCGCGTTTCCCGGAGAACCCGCACCGGAACCGGCGGCGAGCGGAGAGCACCGGCCCATGGTGACGCGGTGCGACACCGCGCGAGGCTCGCGCGTCGCAAGAGGGGATGCCGGGGCGGGGGATGCCGGGGCGGGCGGCCCGCCCGTCCGCCTCGCGTCTCAGACGGACATGACCCGCACGTCGTACTGCGGGATCCACTTGTCGCGGGTCATCAGGGTCATGCCCTCGATCTGCGCCTGGGCGACCAGCATCCGGTCGAAGGGGTCCCTGTGGTGTTCCGGGAGCCGGCCTGCCCGCACCCCGTGCCCGGCTGTGACCGGCAGGCCGGTGAACTGGCTGTCGCGTACACGCTCGGCCAGATCCGCCGGGCCTTCGAGCTTGCCGATGGACTGCTTGATCGAGATCTCCCACGGTGTCACGGCGCTCACGTACACGGCGGGCTCCGTGTCGAGCAGGTCCTTGACCTCACCGGAGAGTTCGGGGGAGTCGTCCAGCCACCACAGGACCACATGGGTGTCGAGCAGGAGTCGCATCAGCGCATCCCGAAGGCGTCGGCGATGTCGTCGGGCAGTTCGTCGAAGTCGTCCGGGATGTGGATGAGACCCTTGAGCGAACCGCGGCCGGTCCGCCTCACCCTGGACCGCAGGGGCACCACCTTGGCCACCGGCTCCCCCGCCTTGCTGATCACGACCTCCTCGCCCGTGGCGACCTGCTCGAGGATCCGGGAGAAGTGTGTCTTGGCTTCGTGCACGTTGTACTGCCGAGCTGCTTCCACGGCTGCCCCACAATCCGGTCACCAGGTGGACTAAGCGATGGACCAAGCATAGCCGGTACGCCCCCTCTTCCCGCCCTGGGAATCGCGGAACGGAAGCCGCGGAACGGGACACTCCCCACGACACCGCGCCATTCCCGCGCGAAATCCGGACGCCGGTCGGCTTCTCCCTCTCAACTCGGCGGCCGGAAAGGGTTGTTCGCGTTTCCCGGAAAACTCCGCACCGGAACCGGTGACGGGAGTAGAACGTTTCCCGATGGTGATGCGGCGTGGTGCCACGGACGGCGCCGGCGCGCCGCGCGGGCCGCGCGTCGCAAGGGGGACGGGGAATGCTGGAACAGGCTTTGGCGGCGCTGGCCGCCGCCGGGGGCACGGCGGTGGTGCAGGCCGCGGGCACGGAGGCGTGGACGACGGTGCGGGATGCGGTGGCCCGCTGGTTCGGCCGGGGCGACGAGCGGCGCGAGCGCGCCGAGCTGGAGCGCCTGGACCGCACCGCCGCCGAGCTGGAGCCGGGCGGACCGGAGCCGGGCGGGGGCCGGGACCAGGGCCCAGAGCCCGGCGCCGCCGGGTCCGCGCAGGCGCGCGTCCGCCAGGAGGCGGCCTGGCAGGCCCGCTTCGAGAACCTGCTGGAGAGCGTGGACGGCGACGAGCGCGCCCGCCTCGCCGGGGAGCTGCGCGCCCTGCTGGAGCGCCACTCCCCCGCAGGCGTCCCGCCCGCCGGCCCCTCCGTCGGCCGGGACGGGATGGCCGTGGGCGGGGACGTCCACGTCCGCGCGGACGGCGGCGTCGCCGGCGGGGTGATCCACGGCGGCGCCCATGTCCACCCTCGGCCGCCCGGTCCGCCCCAGGGCTGAACGGACCGGGCGCGGACGGCACGCCTCTGTCCGCGGAGGCGTACGTCCAGGCCCCGGGCGGCATCGGCGCCGGGCACATCGACCGGGCCAGCCTCCACACCCACTACCACTCCGATCCCCGCCCCCGCCCCGGCGTCTCCTGGCCGCACCTGGTCGGGGTGCCGCCCAGGGAGGCCGACTGCTTCCAGGACCGCGCCGCCGTGCGCGAGCTGGAGCGGGCGCTGGACGGCGGCGGCACGGCGGTGCTGTGCCAGGTGCTGTCCGGCATGGGCGGGGTCGGCAAGACCCAGCTCGCCGCCCACCACGCCCGCCGGGTCCTGGCGGCGGGCGGTGTGGACCTGCTGGTGTGGGCCACCGCCGCGACGCGCGAGGCGGTCGTCGCCGCCTACGCCCAGGCCGCCGCCGGGATCCTGTACTCCGACCCGGATCTGCCCGAGACGGCGGCGCGGGAGTTCCTGGCCTGGCTGGAGCACCGGCCCGGTCCGGAGCAGCGCCGCTGGATGGTGGTGCTGGACGACGTGGCAGACCCGGCCGACCTGCGCGGCCTGTGGCCACCGGCGAGCCCGCTGGGCCGCACCCTGGTCACCACCCGCCGCCGGGACGCCGCGCTGACCGGGCCGGGCCGCCGCCTGGTGCCGGTCGGCCTGTTCAGCCCGCGGGAGGCGAGGGCGTATCTCGCCGCGTCCCTGGCCGCCCGCGGCCGCCACGAGCCGGAGAGCGAACTGGATTCCTTGGCGGGCGAGTTGGGGTATCTGCCACTGGCTCTGTCCCAGGCCGCCGCCTACCTGATCGACTCCGGTCTGGACTGCGCCGCCTACCGCGCCCTGCTGGCCGACCGCGCCCGCGACCTGGCCGACGCCCTGCCCGACCCCGGGGCCCTGCCCGACGACCAGGCCGCCCCGCTGGACGCGGCCTGGTCGCTGTCGGCGGACCGCGCCGACCGGCTGCGCCCGTACGGCCTGGCCCGCCCCATGCTGCGCCTGGCCGCGATGCTCGACCCCAACGGCATCCCGGCCTCCGTCCTGACCTGCGGCCCCGCCCTGGCCCACCTCACCGCCCACCTCACCGACCGGGCCGC
>NZ_JAKMAY010000386.1:0-4582 GCF_022015835.1 Streptomyces sp. ICN903
CCCCCGCCCGGCCACCTGGCGCTGGTACGGCGAGCCGCGCCCCTGACCGCGTACCCCAGAGCGCCGCCCCGCCCGTGCCCTTACGGCGAGGAGACGGCCATGGCGTGGACCCCGAGCACCACCGCCAGGGCCAGACACGCCATGGCGCACACGGAGGCCGCATACCTCAGCCGGGGGACGATCCCCGCCGCCGCGCAGCCCCAGGCGCCGAGCACCAGCAGCGGAAGCCACGCCTTCGCCCGGTCGTTCACGCCGTGGCAGTGCTCGGCGCGCGGACCGCTCTCGCCGAAGCGGAAGGCGCAGTCGCTCCCGAAGTTCTCGGTGCCCAGCCCGGCGAACCCCCACCACGCGGTGGCCAGCACACCGGCGAGCACCGCGAGGACCAAGCCCGTGAACCCCTCGCCCCGCTCCACAGAGGTGCCGTCCTCCCCGCCGTCCTCGTCCGCGACCATCCCCTCTCCCTCCCCAGGACGATCCAAGGGCCGCGCGCCCTCCCGCGCGGCGCGGTGCGTCCACAGCGACGCCACAGCCGCCGCTCTGTGGACGCATTCCGCGCGGTCGCGGTTCCGGCGTGCGCGGTGGGGCTCGCTCCCCGGCGGGGGCCGGATATCCCACCGCCCCGAGCGGCCCGCGGCCGTGTCGGATGCGCCGATCCGGGTACTGCGGGAGGGGCCCTGTCCGGCCCCGACGACGTACGGAGAAGCCCCCATGTCCGATGAGCGGAAGAAGCTGGTCGAGCTGATGCGGGACATGCCCATCGCGATGATGACCACCTACGGCCCGGACGGCCCGCACAGCTTCCCCATGGCGCGCCAGGAGGTCGACCCCGGCGCCGAGCTGTGGTTCATCACCGCCCGGGACACCCGCCACGTCCGCGACATCGGGACGGACCCGCGAGTCTCCCTCACCTTCTCCTCCCGGGACTCCTGGGTGGCGATGACCGGACGCGCGCAGGTGGTCGACGACCGCGCCAAACTCGGGGAACTGTGGAACACCTTCGCCGAGGCATGGCTGCCCGGCGGCCCCGAGAACCCGGACGCGGTGCTCCTCCGGGTCGACGTGGAACGCGCCGAGTACTGGGACACCCCCGGAGGCAAGGTGTCCTCGCTGATCAGCTTCGCCAAGACGAAACTGACCGGCGACACCTTCGACGCGGACCACGGAACCGTCCGGCCGTAGACCCTGCCCGTCGCGCGCCGGGGCGCGGGAACGAACTCCTTGTGTGCGGCGGCAGGGACGGGATTCGACGGCCGGACCATCCAGGGCGTCACGCTCATCGAGGACGACCCCGGCTGCTCGCTCCACGAGGCGTTCGACGTCTTCGTGGCACGGTACGACGTCCCGCGGCGCGAGCGGCCGGACGACTTCCCGCGGGACCGCACCGTGTACAGGGAGAACTTCCACCCCTGAGCCCCGAGGCACTGGCCGGCCGTGTGCCGGATGCGGAATCGTACGGCCATGGCCGAAGCCTCTGACGTCGAGACCGCTTGGACATGGCTGCTGGAGCGCCGGCCGATGACCCGCGGCTCGTTCGACGACACGTTGCCACCCATCGCGGCCGCCGCGTACGCGGAGCCCGCGCTGCGCGGCCTCTTCCCTTTCCACACCCACGGCACGCTCAGATTCATCCGTGACGCTCCTCCGTGGAACGAGCCTCCGGTTGATGATCTGCCGTTCGTCGTGTTGGAGGGGCCGCCGTACAGCGTCTACACGGCCGCTCACACGAAGCGTCTTGGGCAAGCGGTGACGGCTGAGGACGCCATCGGTCTCGTGGTGGCCCACCTGCCTCCGGGACTGGGCGAGGACGCGGCAGGCCAACGACCTTGAAAACCGTCGTGGTGGCGACACCGCTGTGGGCTCACACCCCACAGCCTCCGCACAGGGGCGCGCCGCCCACCTGGGCCGGAAAGGCAGCTCCGAGGAGTCGAGCCGAAGGGAGGCGATCAGTTCTCCTGCTTCCCCTCCGTCCTCTTCCGGCGCTCCATGAGCAGGGCCAAGCCGATGTTCACGAGCATCAGGCAGGACAGAGCGATCACTTGGCCCCAGTGCCAGCCCAGCCATGAGCGACTGGCTGCCGCGGCACCCGCGAGGACCAGGGCCTCACCGATGATCACCAAGGTCACACGTGCTCGTCGGCTCATTCCGCTCCCGATGCCGCATCCGCCGCCCCGACTGTCATCCGGACATGGCTTCTACCCGCCCTGACCGACGTCACCACCGCCCAACTCGTATACCGAGGAGGACTGCTCGCGTGATTCCCTCCGCGTGGCCCTCGTCCTCGTCATCACCATGGGTCTGCGGCGCGGGAAATCGTCGGTCTGCTTCGGCCTGGGCTGGGCTGACGTGGACCTGGACATGCGGCGGGAGGCGATCAGCCACATGAACCGGCTGCTTCGGAGACGGCCTGAGCACGGCTGACCGCTGCCGTTGATGTCAGCCGTGGATGCCAAGGGGCACCTACTCAACTGAGTAGGTGCCCCTTGCGCCGGTGCCCCCGGCAGGATTCGAACCTGCGACACCCGCTTTAGGAGAGCGGTGCTCTATCCCCTGAGCTACGAAGGCGTGACGCAGGACAGGTTAGCGGATGAGTGCGGGGCGTGCCGAACGTGTTGGGCCGGGTCAGTACGTCAGGCCGTGCCCGAAGGGGTAGAGGGTGCCGGTGGAGCCGGCGTCCGGGACGGCGACCGGGAGCCGGCCGGCGGGGGAGAGGTCGCCGTAGACGGTGCGGACTGCGGCCCGGAGGGAGGGGGCACCGTAGGAGTAGGTGGCCAGATAGGCGGGGACGCCGGGGAAGCGGCGGATGTCGTACGGGTTGCGGACGGCGACGGCGACGACGGGTGCGCCGGTGTCCATCAGGGCCTGGACCAGTCTCGCCTGGGCGGCGCCCTTCTCGGAGCCCGCCGCGGCCGCGTTGACGGAGACGATCACCAGGCCGCGTCCCGCCGCCGCGTCGGCCGCCTGCGTGATGCGGTCCGCGGAGGGGATCGCGCCCGTCTCCAGGACGGTGGCGCTCTGGCCGGGGCGCTCGGCGACGGCGTCGGCGAGGACCCGGGTGGTGCTCACCCCCCAGCCGGTGACCAGGACGGAGCGGGTGTCGGAGGAGAGGGGGAGGAGGGAGCCCTCGTTCCTGACCAGGGTGACGGTGCGGTCGGTGATGGCCTGGGCGTCGGCCTTGTGGCGTTCGGCGCCGACGGTGCGCACGGCGTGCCGCTCGTCCACGTACGGGTGCCGGAAGAGGTCCCGGCGGAGCTTGTGCGCCAGGATCCGTTCCACCGAGGCGTCCAGACGGGAGACGGGGACCTGCCCGCTGCGTACGGCCTCCAGGACGGCGCCGTAGGCGGTGTCGAGCTCCGGTGCCAGGACGAGCTGGTCGCAGCCGGCCATGAGGGCCCGGACCGGGGCCACGTCCGGCGGGAACTGGCCCGAGGCGCCCTGCATGTCCAGGGCGTCGGTGACGATCAGGCCCTCGAAGCCCATCTCCTGGCGCAGCAGCCCGGTGACGATCGGCTGCGACATGGTGGCCGGGACGCCGGACGGGTCCAGGGCCGGGACGACGATGTGGGCCGTCATGATCGTGTCGACGCCGCGCGCGATGGCGGCCCGGAAGGGCGGCAGGTCGATGTTCTCCAGTTCCTCGCGGGTGTGGTCGATCCGCGGGAGGCCGGTGTGGCTGTCGGTGTCGGTGTCGCCGTGGCCGGGGAAGTGCTTGGCGGCGGAGGCGACCCGGCCGCGGTGGTAGCCGCTCACGGAGGCGTCGACCAGGGAGGCGCACAGGGCGGGGTCGGAGCCGAAGGAGCGGACGCCGATGACCGGGTTCTCGGGGTTGACGTTGACGTCGGCGACGGGGGCGTAGTTCTGGTTGACGCCCATCGCCGCCAGCTCCAGGCCGAGGATCTCGGCCGAGCGCCGGGTGTCGGAGGCGGACCGGCCCGCCGCCAGCGCCATGTTGCCGGGCAGGAGGGTGGCGGGGTCGGTGAGGCGGTAGACGACGCTGCCGCCCTCCTGGTCGATGGAGACCAGCAGCGGTACGCGGGCGCCGGCGCGGCGCGCGGCCCGCTGGAGGCCGTTGGACAGACGGGCGGTCTGGAGCGGGTCGCGGACGTTGTCGGGGCCGCGGCGGGCGTCGAAGTAGATGACTCCGCCCGGCCGGTACTTGGCGATGACCTCGGCGGGGGTGTCCACGCCGTACAGGGTGCGGTTGCCCGCGGAGACCGTGTCGGCGGCCTGGCCGTAGACCTCGACGACGAAGAGCTGCCCGACCTTGTCCTCCAGGGACATGCGGCGGACCAGGGCCCGGGCCCGGGCCCTGGTACGCGCGCGGTCGCCGCCGGAGGCGGCCTGTCCGGCGGCCGGTCCGGTGTCCGCGTTCGCCGGGGAGGAGAGGGCGGCGGAGGCGGTCAGCGCCGCGGTGACACCGAACAGGCCGGTGGCGAGGGCTTGTCTGCGGCTGGGAGTCGCGGGCTGCTGCATCGGGTCTCTCCTCACATGGGCGGACGGAGCGGGTGGGGCCGGTGGTGCGCGTGCGGAGGTGACGGCATGTGGGGGTGGGCGCCGGAGCGGTGGCGGCCACATCGTTCCAGCG
>NZ_JAKMAY010000387.1:0-4554 GCF_022015835.1 Streptomyces sp. ICN903
GTGCTGAGGTTTCCGGCGGGGGCGTGGGAAACGTTCCTGGGTGGTGTGAAGGCTCACGGCGGGCGCGGGCGCGAACTCTGCTAGACAGGGCCCATGAGCCTCTACGACATCCCCCTTCGCACTCTGACCGGCGAGCCCACCACCCTCGGCGAGCACCGGGGCAAGGTGCTGCTGGTCGTCAACGTCGCGTCCAAGTGCGGGCTGACCCCGCAGTACGAGGGCCTGGAGCGGCTGCAGAAGAAGTACGCCGACCGCGGGTTCACCGTGGTCGGCGTGCCGTGCAACCAGTTCATGGGCCAGGAGCCCGGCACCGCCGAGGAGATCGGCGCGTTCTGCTCGGCCACCTACGGCGTGACCTTCCCGATGCTGGAGAAGACCGAGGTCAACGGGGACGGCCGACACCCGCTCTACGCCGAGCTGACGAAGCTGGCCGACGCCGAGGGGCAGGCCGGGGACGTGCAGTGGAACTTCGAGAAGTTCCTCATCGCGGCGGACGGCACCCCCGTCGCACGGTTCCGTCCCGCCGTCGAGCCGGAGGCGGCGGAGGTCGTCGCCGCGATCGAGGAGCGGCTGTCCGCCTGATCCGGCGGCGGGCCGTTCACGGCCGGTGGCCGGTCCGCGCGGGCCGGCCGCCGCTCCCGGGGCGCGCCGGGTTCCCCGGGTTCGCCCGGCTCCCCGGGTTCAGTCGCGGCATGCGCGCGCTCCCCCAGGTGCCCAGCGCCACATGTGCCAATGCCGTCCCCACCAGGAAGCCGCCGTACGACGGGGTGTCCTCGTCCGTGGCGGGATCGGCCGCGCCTTCGGGGTCGTGGAGTACGCGCAGGACGTCGCCCTTCTCCACGTGACCGTCGCAGCCGTCGCCCTGCGTCAGGTCCGGGGAGATCTCCCGGCCGGCCGGGTCGCGCAGGACGCACCGGTCGGTCTTCCCCTCCCTCTTCTCCACGATCACGGCCTGTGTCCACCGCCCCCGCTCCCGCAGGCCGTCGTCGTGTCCGGCCTGCCCGGCGGTGACGCCCAGCACGGCCCCGGTGAGGACGGGGAAGGCGAGCTGCCACGCCAGTTTGCGCCGGTCCCACGGGACGGGGCGCAGTTCGAGCACGGGTATCAGCAGGGCCGCCAGCGGGATCAGGACGCAGGCGGTCAGCGTGGCCGGGCCCCGCAGCCACCAGCTCAGCGGCGCGGCCGGGGCGAGGTAGGCCAGGGCCACCGCGGCGGTGGCGCACGCCGTGTGGAACGTGAACCACCACAGCGTCCTGGTGAACCGCGAGGAGGGGCCCGCCTCCATCGCCCCGTCCGCGCCGTCCGTTCTCGCACCCATCGCCGATCCGCCCCCGCATCCCCCGCCGCGCCTGTCGGGGTCGAGGCTAGCCGGATGCCCGAACGTCAGCGCAGCGGGCGGAAGAAGTCGCGCAGATCGCCGGTGAGGAGGGCGGGCTGCTCCAGGGCGGGGAAGTGGCCGCCCCGCTCGAAGGAGCTCCAGTGGGCGACGGCGCCGTCGGGGTCGGCCAGGGCGCGCAACCCCGGGTCCGAGGCGAACTCCGCGACACCGATGGGAATTCCGGTGACCGGCTCGCCCGCCGGGTGTTCCTGGGCGAGGCGCGCCGTCTCGCGGCGCGTCTCGTAGGTGAAGTGGGCCGTGGAGGCGCCCAGGCGGCCGAGCCAGTACAGCGTCACCTTCGTCAGGAGCAGGTCGCGGTCGACGGCGTCCTCGGGGAGTTCGGCGGCCGGGTCGGTCCACTCGTGGAACTTCTCGGTGATCCAGGCGAGTTGTGCGACCGGCGAGTCGGTGAGGCCGTAGCCGAGGGTCTGCGGGCGGGTGGACTGGATCCGGTACGAGCCCATCGCGTCCTCCCCGAAGGCGGGTCCGGGCCGTACGGCGACCGTCCCCGCCGCCGAGAGCACCGGCACCATGTCGTCCGTGCCCGCCATGGCGAGGTGCAGGCCGGCGACGTGCCCGGGGTCCAGCCGCCGCAGGGTGTCGGCGATGCCGCCGCCGACGTCGAAGCCGTGGACGCCGTAGCGGTCGTGGCCGAGGCGGCGCATCAGCCCGGCGAAGGCGGCGGCCGTACGCATGACGCCCCAGCCGGGGCCGGCGAGGGGGGTGGAGAAGCCGAAGCCGGGCGTGGAGGGGGCGATCACGTGGAAGGCGTCGGCCGGGTCGCCGCCGTGGGCGCGGGGGTCGGCCAGGGCGTCGATGACCGGGAGGAAGTCCACCGGTGATCCGGGCCAGCCGTGGCACAGCAGCAGCGGCAGGGCGTCCGGTTCGGGCGAGCGCCGGTGGAGGAAGTGGAGGGTCTGCCCGTCGACGGTGGTGGCGAACTGCGGGACGGCGTTCAGCCGGGCCTCCTGCGCGCGCCAGTCGTAGGAGGTGCGCCAGTACTCGGCCAGCTCCCGCAGGTACGCCAGGGGCACGCCCCGCTTCCAGCCGGGCTCGGGCGACTCGGCGGGCCAGCGCGTACGGGCCAGCCTCTCGCGCAGGTCGGCCAGTTCGGCCTCGGGGACCTCGATGCGGAACGGGCGGACGGCGGCGGGGGCGTCGGGTGTGGCGGGGGCTGTGTTCTCGGCGGTCTGCTGCTTCATGGGGACGACGGTAGGAGGACTTGAGGAACATTTCTTTCCTCAGGCCGACGGCAGAATGAGGAGATGCTGGAGACCTCCGCACGACTGCTGCGCCTGCTCTCGCTGCTCCAGTCCCGCCCCGACTGGTCCGGCGCCGAGCTGGCCGAGCGGCTCTCGGTGACGCCCCGGACCGTCCGCAACGACATCGCCCGGCTGCGCGCCCTGGGGTACGGGATCCACTCCGCCACCGGCACCTTCGGCGGCTACCGGCTCGGCGCCGGGGCGGCGCTGCCGCCGTTGCTGCTGGACGACGAGGAGGCCGTCGCCGTGGCCGTCGGCCTGCAGGCCGCCGCGGCCGGTTCGGTGACCGGCATCGAGGAGACCTCGCTGCGCGCCCTGACCAAGCTGCGGCAGCTCCTGCCCTCCCGGCTGCGCCACCGGCTCGACGCGCTGCGCGCCGCCACGGTCTCGGTGGGCGGCCGGCAGGGGCCGACCGTGGACCCAGGGGTGCTGACCGCGATCGCCGCCGCCGTACGCGACCGGGAGCGGCTGCGCTTCGACTACCTCTCCCACGACGGGACCGAGAGCGTGCGCACCGTCGAGCCGCACCGCCTGGTCCACACCGGGCGCCGCTGGTATCTGCTGGCCTGGGACGACGGCCGCGGCGACTGGCGCAGCTTCCGCGCCGACCGCCTCCGCCTCCGCACCCCGAACGGCCCCCGCTTCACGCCCCGGGAGCCGCCGGGCGGCGACGCCGTCGAGCATGTGCTGCGCGGGACGGGCTCGGCGGCGTGGCGGTACCAGGCCCGCGTACGGCTGCACGCCTCCCCGGCGGAGGCGGGCGAGCGGATCGTGCCGACGGCCGGGCTGCTGACCGACGACGGCCAGGGCGGGTGCGTGCTGGAGACCGGGGGCGACTCCCTCCACAACCTCGCCGCGTTCCTGGGCACCCTGGACCTGCCGTTCACCGTGCTCGACCCGCCCGAGCTGCGGGATCTGCTGCGCATCCTCGCCGACCGCTACCGGGCCGCCGCGGACGGTCCTCAAGCTCCTTGACCTCAAGGCGACTTGAAGTGTGAGTGTGGTTCCGCGAAGCCGGGAACACCCCGTGACCGACGAGGAGGCACACCCATGTCCACCACGCCCGTACACCCCGACCCCGCCCGCCTCGACGCCGGCGCCGTCCTCATCAGCACCTGGGACGTCGGCACGCCCGAGCGGCAGCGGGCCGCCGCGGACGCCATCGCCGCCACCTGGGGCAGGCGGGAGTGGCCGACGCCGGACATCCTGTCGTACAGCGTCTACGCCGGGACCGACGGCCGGACTCTGCTGCACTACTCCCAGTGGACGGACGAGAAGGCGTACGAGGAGTACGTGCGCACCCACCGCCAGGAGCGCAACGACGAGATCGACGACGCGGTGCCGGGCATCGAGCGGCTGCGCCTGGCGCGCACCCGGCGCTACCGCAGTCTGCCGGAAGGGCGGGACGAGCCGGGCCGGGACGGCAGGCGGCCCGAGCCGGGGTGCGTGGTGGTCGTGGAGGTGGGGTTCGAGGGGCCCGACGAGGCGCGGCAGCGGGCGTGGGTGGACACCGTGGCCGCCGCGATCGAGGACGACAGGGCCGACGGGAGCCTGCCGCCGGGCGGCATCTCGGCCCACTTCCACCTGAGCACGGACGGCACACGCGTGATCAACTACGCGGAGTGGGAGAGCGAGCAGGCGCACATCGACGCGCTGGAGGCTCCGGGCGAGGGGGTCGGCACGCCGTCGCCGCTGTGGGAGCGGGTGCGGAACTTCCCCGGACTGGTGAGCAGCGATGTGGCGCGCTACCGGCTGCTGTTCTCCGCCGAGCGTCCCGGGGAGCGGGCGGCGCGGGCCCGGTAGGCGTACGCGGCAGGCGTACGCGGCAGGCGTACGCGGACGGGCCGTACACGGGCGGGGAAAGGACCGGCGGCCCTGGCGTCGGGGGGTGTCGCCAGGGCCGCCGGGGTGTGC
>NZ_JAKMAY010000388.1:0-4540 GCF_022015835.1 Streptomyces sp. ICN903
GGAGCGGGGGGCGCTACCGCTCGCCGGACGGGGCGGCCCCCGCCTCGCGGCGCTCGCCCAGGAGCACGCCGTCGCGGCCGTCCTCCTCGGCGAGCCGGACCTTGACCGTCTCCCGCAGCGACGTGGGGAGGTTCTTGCCGACGTAGTCGGCGCGGATCGGCAGTTCGCGGTGGCCGCGGTCGACCAGGACCGCGAGCTGCACGGCGCGGGGGCGGCCGATGTCGCCGAGCGCGTCGAGCGCGGCCCGGATGGTGCGGCCGGAGAAGAGCACGTCGTCGACGAGGACGACCAGGCGCCCGTCGACGCCCTCGGCCGGGATCTCGGTGCGGGCCAGGGCGCGGGCGGGGCGCATCCGCAGATCGTCGCGGTACATGGTGATGTCGAGGGAGCCGACCGGCAGCGGGCGGCCGGTGATCTCCTCCAGCTTGGCCCCCAGCCGCCTGGCCAGGTGCGCGCCGCGGGTGGGGATACCGAGGAGCACCACGTCGTCGGCGCCCTTGGCGCGCTCGACGATCTCGTGGGCGATGCGGGTGAGGACCCGCGCGATGTCCGGTGCCTCCAGCACGGGGCGGACCGGGCCGGGACCGTTGCCGTCCAGTTCTCCCATGGATGTGTCCACGGTAAACGGACCTCCTTCCCCGCCTCACGGGACGGGCCTTAAAGGACGTCGGATGGTGCGCCGTCAACGGTACCAGCCCTCCCGGAGGGGCCGTCCGGGGCGTCCGCTCCGGGCGCCCGCCGGGGCTGTTCCCCGCCCGGGAGCGCGGGCCCGCGACTCCTGTGCACCCCCGGTATGGACCGGCCCGGCTTGACGCCGTACATTACGCTGCGTAACATCACAGTGAGTTACGAAGACGTCCTCCGGGGAGCCATATGTCCAGCGAATACGCCAAACAGCTCGGGGCCAAGCTCCGCGCCATCCGCACCCAGCAGGGGCTCTCCCTCCACGGTGTCGAGGAGAAGTCCCAGGGCCGCTGGAAGGCGGTCGTGGTCGGCTCGTACGAGCGCGGCGACCGCGCCGTGACCGTGCAGCGGCTGGCCGAGCTGGCGGACTTCTACGGCGTCCCGGTGCAGGAGCTGCTGCCGGGCAGCACGCCGGGCGGAGCCGCCGAGCCGCCGCCGAAGCTCGTTCTGGACCTGGAGCGGCTGGCCCACGTGCCGTCCGAGAAGGCGGGCCCGCTGCAGCGGTACGCCGCGACGATCCAGAGCCAGCGCGGCGACTACAACGGCAAGGTGCTGTCGATCCGCCAGGACGACCTGCGCACTCTCGCCGTCATCTACGACCAGTCGCCCTCGGTGCTGACCGAGCAGCTCATCAACTGGGGTGTGCTGGACGCCGACGCCCGTCGCGCCGTCCAGCACGAGGAGGCCTGAGGCACTCCCCCGCGGCGCCGCCGACACCGCCACCGGGCGGGCCCCGTCGAGGGGTTCCGCTCCCGGTGGCGGTCGCGTTCCGCGCCGCTGCCCGGGGGCCTTTGACGGCGAGGGGCCCGGGACACCCGTCGGGTGTCCCGGGCCCCTCGCCGCTTCCCGGATACGGCGGCCCCGGCCCGGATCGCCCGGACCGGACCGCTCAGACGCGCTTCAGCGTCGGCTTGAGCTCCTTCAGCCGGCCCAGCAGGCCGTTGACGAATGTCGGGGATTCGTCGGTGGAGAACTCCTTGGCGAGCTGCACCGCCTCGTCGATCACCACCGCGTCGGGTACGTCGTCCTCCCAGATCAGCTCGTACGCGCCGAGCCGCAGGAGGTTGCGGTCCACCGACGGCATCCGGTCCAGCGTCCAGCCGACGGCGTAGGTGGCGATCAGCTCGTCGATCCGGTCCGCGTGCTCCGCGTACCCCTCGACGAGCTGCATCGTGTACTCGCCGACCGGCGGCTGCCGCTCGTCGGTCCGCGCGTGCCGGATCCAGTCCGCCAGCACGGCCGTCACGGCGCTGTCGCGCTGGTCGGCCTCGAACAGGATCTGGAAGGCCCGTTTACGTGCCTTGGTGCGGGCTGCCACGGTTAGCTGTTCACCCGGCCGAGGTACTCACCGGAGCGGGTGTCGACCTTGATCTTCTCACCGGTGGTGATGAAGAGCGGAACGCCGATCTCGTAGCCGGTCTCCAGGCGGGCGGGCTTGGTGCCGCCGGTGGAGCGGTCGCCCTGGACGCCCGGCTCGGTGTACTCGATGACCAGCTCGACGGCGGCGGGCAGTTCGATGAACAGCGGGTTGCCCTCGTACACGGCGACCGTGCACTCCTGGCCCTCCAGCAGGTAGTTGGCGGCGTCGCCGACGACCTCGGGGGTGATGGGCATCTGGTCGTAGGTCTGGGTGTCCATGAAGACGAAGTCGGCGCCGTCCTTGTAGGAGAACTGCATGCCGCGCCTGTCCACGGTGGCCGTCTCGACCTTGGTGCCGGCGTTGAAGGTCTTGTCGACCACCTTGCCGGAGAGCACGTTCTTGAGCTTGGTGCGGACGAAGGCGCCGCCCTTGCCGGGCTTGACGTGCTGGAACTCGACAACGGACCAGAGCTGGCCCCCTTCGAGCTTGAGCACCATGCCGTTCTTGAGGTCGTTCGTGGTGGCCACGGTCGCGGAATCTCCTGAGACTGCTGCTGCGGAAGACCGAAGGACCACGCCCCCGTGTCACAGGGCGAGCAGTTCCTTGGTCGTGATGGTGAGTAGCTCCGGTCCGCCGTCCGCCTGCGGGCGGACGACGAGCGTGTCATCGATCCGGACGCCGCCCCGTCCCGGGAGGTGGACCCCCGGTTCGACGGTGACCGGCACACAAGCGTCCAGTTTACCCATGGCCGCGGGCGACAGCCGAGGGTCCTCGCCGATTTCCAGCCCCACGCCGTGCCCGGTGCCCGCTTCCAGGAAGTCACCGTACCCGGCCGCCTCCAGCGGCTGGCGGGCGGCCCGGTCGACCTCACGGTACTCCGTTCCCGGCAGCAGTGCCTCCCGCCCGGCGCGCTGGGCCGCGAAGACCAGCTCGTACAACTCGATCTGCCAGTCGGCGGGGGCCGGGCCGATGACGAAGGTGCGGCCGACCTGGCAGCGGTAGCCGCGGTAGCGGGCGCCCAGCCGCACGCTCAGGAAGTCGCCCTCCTCCACCCGCCGGTCCCCGGGTCGGTGGCCGGGCAGACCGGAGTTGCGGCCCGTGCCGACGCAGGTGGGGAAGGCGGGGCCGTCGGCGCCGTGGTCCATCAGGCGCCTCTCCAGCTCCAGCGCCAGATGGCGCTCGGTGCGGCCCACCAGGATGGACTCCAGCAGCTCGCCGAGCGCGTGGTCGGTGATCTCCGCGGCGACGCGCAGGGCCGCCAGCTCCCCCTCGTCCTTGACCAGGCGCTGCTGCTCCACGGCGCGGCCCAGGTCGGCCAGGCGCAGCCGGGGCGCGGCCGCGGCCAGGGCCCGGTGCCGGGCCACGGTGAGGTCGTGCTCCTCCACCGCCAGCAACTCGGTCCCGGGCCGGGACGCCGCCAGTTCGGCGGCGGCGACGGCCGGGTCGGACACGTCCCCGGGCAGAACGGCGCAGCGCAGGTCGCCCGTGGCGCACGGCGGCCCGGTGCGTCCGTCGGTGGCGGGCACGGCCGGGCTCACCAGGGTGTCGTGGCCGTCCGCCCCGAGCAGCAGGACCGCTCCGGGGGCGGACCAGCCGGTCAGGTAGCGGACGTTGGCGGGCCGGGAGACCAGGGCGGCCTCACCGCCCGTCGCCGTCCAGCGGTCGCGCAGTCGGCCGCGGCGGGCCACGTACACCTCGGACATGCCCCTGAGCGTACGCAGCGTGACGCTCGGTGGCGTCCCGACACGTCCGGACGGCCGCCGTACGGACGCCCCGCCGTACCCGCCACCGGACCGGTCCGGCCGCGTGCGCTACCAGCTCGGCGGGCTGGTGAGCGCGCGGGCCACGGCCTCGTCCAGCAGGCGTGCGGTGGTGGCCACGTCCTGCCGGGAGTTGTCGATGATCGGCAGGCCGGAGCCGTACCAGCCGGCCATCCGCCCGTGGATGCGGGCGACCTCCTCGTCCGACAGCCGGCGGTTGCCGGTGCGCTCGGCGTTGCGCTCCAGGACGATCTCCAGGCCGGGCAGCAGCACCACCGGGATCAGGCCGGGGCCGACGTGCCGCTTCCAGCCGCCGAGGCCGACGACGGGCCGGTCGGGGAAGACCGCGTCGTCCAGGATGCAGGAGATGCCGTTGGCCAGGAAGTTCCGGGCGGCGAAGCCGCAGGTGCGGCGGGCGAGGCGGTACTGCGCCTCGGAGTGCTCGTTCCAGCCGGACTGGGGGTCGGCGAAGCCGGAGCGCACCCATTCGCGGACGTCGTCCAGGCTGATGTGCGCGGTGGGCACGCGGCGGGTGTCCGCCCAGTACCGGGCCACGGTGGTCTTGCCGGCGCCGGCCGGGCCTATCAGCAGGACGGCGACGGCGGCGGTGTGCGCGGCCTCCACCGTGACGGGGCCGGCGGCCGGGTCGGCCGTGCCCGATATCTGCACCGGTGCGCCGGGCGGCAGCCGGAGGTGGCCGGTGGCGTCCGGGGCCTGGGGCGGAGGAGCCGGGGTG
>NZ_JAKMAY010000389.1:0-4508 GCF_022015835.1 Streptomyces sp. ICN903
CCCTCCACCCCACCCACGGGAGGCGCCACGGGCCGCGCACCGGGCCGCCCCCGGTGCGCGGCCCGTTCCCCTGTGCACGAGGTGTGCGCCGGCGGACGCGTCACCAGCCGGTGCGCTGCACCTTGCGCTCGTCCGGCAGCAGGATCCACAGGGCGATGTAGAGCAGGAACTGCGGCCCCGGCAGCAGGCAGGAGACCAGGAAGATCGCGCGCATCGTGTTCGGGGTGGTCCCGAATCGGCGGGCCAGCCCGGCGCACACACCGGCGATCATCCGGTCGTCGCTGGGGCGGACGATTGCGGCCATGGCGGGACTCCTTCGCTCTGGCGGAACACCGTCGTTCGACGGGGACAGATCCACCGTAGGCGAGTGTTACGGGCGAAAGCCTCCCTCTAGGGTGCGATTCCGACCCTGGGAGTCCTCGGGGGCGCACCCTGATCCCGCTTCTCGGGGGATCCCGCACGCCGGGCGCCGGAGCCGTCCCGCCGCGCCGCCGCGCGCAGCCGGGCGCGCAGCGCCGGATAGCACAGCAGATGGACCAGGGCCACGCCCGTGGCGTTGAGCAGCAGCGCGTCCACGTCCGCCACCTGCCCCGGCACCGCGGGCTGCACCAGCTCGATGCCGAGCGAGATCATCGCGGCGGCGAAGACCGTACGCGCCCACGAGCCCAGCCGCGACGCCGCCCGGCCCGCCGCCATCGGCAGCAGTACCCCCAGCGGGGCCAGCAGCGCCAGCCCGCCCCCGATGCCCTCCAGGGCCGCCCGCGGGCCGTCCGCCAGATCGGCGTGGATGGAGGCGAAGGGCCGCAGGTTCGCGGGGGAGACCCAGGGGACGGACAGGGGCCGCAGCGTCAGCCAGCCGACGAACAGCAGGTGGCAGCCGAGGAGTACGAGCCCCGCTGCGCGGATGCGGTGGGCGGCGGAGCCGCCGGGGTGATGGCGCTGCACGGCGACACAGACGCACACGGCGCGCGCCGCGGTTCCGCCCTCTCGAACACGCCGGTGCGCGGTGCGGGAGCCGGGCGCGGGACGGCGGGCGCCCGGCGCCCGGCGCCCTACGGGAGCGGGGTGCCCGCGGTCTTCGCCACCTCGGGGCTGCCGCGCAGGGCGTCGGTGCAGGAGTAGCGCAGCGGAGGTTCCCCGCCGCCGTCCCGGGCCGGGCCGCCGAGCACCACCGAGCCGTCCCGGCCGACGGCGGCCGTGCCCGTCAACGTGCAGACGATCTGGGCCAGCGCGAAGGACGGCAGCCCGCCGGGATCCCGGCTCAGCCGCAGCGTCTGCCCGGGGTCGCCGTCCCCGGGCCCGTCGATCTCAAGATCTCCGGGGACGGAGCTGCCGAAGCCCGCCTCCCGCTCGGCCCGGGACGGATTCCTGCGCAACTCCCTCAGCAGCTCGCGGGCCGTCTCCAGCCGGGCCTCCGAGCCCGGCTCCGAACCCGGCTCCGAGCCGCCCGGTGCCACGGTGCGCTCCACCGCCGAGACGTTGCCGCCGCAGACCAGGAAGACGTCCGCCCGGACGCCCCCGTCGCCCGGGTCGCGCTCGTCCTCGACGGCGGGAGCCGTGCACGAGGCCCGCGACGGCGCCGGGCCGGCGTCCACCGGCACCGGTGTGGAGCGTATGCCGCATCCGCCGAGCGCGAGCGCGGCCAGGGCGACGGCGCTCGCGCGGAGGCCGGGGGCCGTACGGCGTGTGGTGCTCATCGTCCGTCCTCCCGGTGTGCGCCGCCGCCGTCCGTGCCCGGGGCGGTGCCGGCTTCCCGGCCCGTGTCCCGGCCGGTGTCCGTGTCCGCGTCCCGGCCCTGCTCCGGCGCGAGGCGGCTGGCGTCGCGCGGCAGCCGCAGGGTGAAGACCGCGCCCCCTTCGGGCGCGTTCTCGGCGGTGATGGAACCGCCGTGGATGTGGGCGTTCTCCATGGCGATCGACAGCCCGAGCCCGCTGCCCTCGGAACGGGGGCGGGAGGCGCTGGCCTTGTAGAAGCGGTCGAAGACGTGCGGTAGCACCTCCTCGGGGATGCCGGGGCCGCGGTCGGCGACCCGGATGACCAGCTCGTCCTCGTCCGGACCCGCGCCCTCCGCCGCGGCCTCGCGGGTGCGCACCGACACCCGCACCGGGGAGCCGCCGTGCTTGAGGGCGTTGCCGATCAGATTGGCCAGGATCACGTCCAGGCGGCGCGGGTCGAGCCGCGCGGTGATGCCGCGGTCGGCGTCCAGCTCGACCGCGTCCAGCCAGGCCCGGGCGTCGATGCAGGCGGTCACCTGGTCCGCGACGTCGACGTCGTCGAGCACCAGGCGGGCCGTCCCCGCGTCGAAGCGGGTGACCTCCATCAGGTTCTCCACCAGGTCGTTCAGCCGCCGGGTCTCGCTGACGACCAGGGTGACCGCGGGCGCGATCATCGGGTCGAGCGAGTCGATCTCGTCCTCCAGGACCTCGGTGACGGCGGTGATCGCGGTCAGCGGCGTGCGCAGCTCGTGCGACATGTCCGCCACGAAGCGGCGGCTGGACTCCTCGCGGGCGCTCAGTTCGGCCACCCGGTGCTCCAGTGCCTCGGCGGTGCGGTTGAACGTCCTGGACAATTCGGCCAGTTCGTCCTTCCCCGACACCCTCAGCCGGGTGTCCAGCCGCCCCTCGCCCAGCCTCCGCGCCGCCTCGCCCAGCCGCTGCACGGGCCGCAGCACCGTGGTGGCGGCGGCCTGCGCCAGCAGGGCGGAGCCGACCAGGGCCAGCGCGGTGGCGATCCCCAGCGACCAGGCCAGGGAGCTCAGGTCGTCCCGCTCGGGGGCGAGCGACTTGAACATGTAGCCCGTCGGCCCGCCGCCGATCACGGTCGCACCGCCCACCAGATAAGGTTCGCCGTCCACCGTGATCCGCTGCCAGTACAGGTGGTAGGGGGCCTTGTTGACGGCGTCGAGCGGACGCTTCTCGGCGACGGCCGAGCGCAGTGTCCCGGGCACGTCGTCCAGGGTGAACCCCGGATCGGACACGGCCTCGCAGCGCGAGCCGTCGGCCTGCTCCCCGACCAGCACCACCTCGTACCGCTGGGTGCTGTTGGCCATGGTGCCGGCCGTCTCCCGCAGCGCGTCGCAGGCCGGCCGGCGGGGAAGGGATCCGGCGCTGTCGCCCAGCGATTCGCGGAAGTCGTTGAGGGCGGCGTTCTGCGCCCGGGTCAGGACGGCGTCGCGGTTGATCCAGTACGCGATGCCGGAGACGGCCACCGCGGCGGTCAGCGCGACCAGCGCGAAGACCACCACCAGCCGCAGCCGCAGACTCGTCAGCCGCAGCGACCCGGTGATCCTGCCCAGGGAGCCGCTCACGGCGCCTCCCGGCGGGTCCGGCCGCGCCGGGGCGCGAACGCGGGCGTGGGAGCGGGTATCGGCGCCGGGCTCCCGCCGGCCTCGTACGCGCCTGTCACGCCGGGGGGTCCAGCCGGTAGCCGACCCCGCGCACCGTGCGGATCAGCGTCGGCGAGGAGGGGACGTCCTCGACCTTGGCGCGCAGCCGCTGGACGCACGCGTCGACCAGCCGGGAGTCGCCGAGGTAGTCGTGCTCCCACACCAGCCGCAGCAGCTGCTGACGCGACAGCGCCTGCCCGGGGCGGCGGCTCAGCTCCAGCAGCAGCCGCAGCTCGGTCGGGGTGAGCTGGAGGTCCCTGCCGTTCTTGGTCACCGTCATCGCCGAGCGGTCGATGACCAGCGCGCCGAAGACCGCCGAGTCGTTCGCCTCCCGCTCGCCGCGCCGCATCACCGCGCGGATGCGGGCGTCCAGCACCCGTCCCTGCACCGGCTTGACCACGTAGTCGTCCGCGCCCGACTCCAGACCGACCACGACGTCGATGTCGTCGCTGCGCGCGGTCAGCAGGATGATCGGCAGCTGGTCGGTGCGCCGGATGCGGCGGCACACCTCGAAACCGTCGATGCCGGGCAGCATGACGTCCAGCACGATCAGGTCGGGCCTCTGTTCGCGCAGCAGCTTGAGGCCGTCCTCGCCCGAGGCAGCGGTCACCACGCGGTGGCCCTGCCGGGTCAGCCCCATCTCCAGGGCGGTGCGGACGGCCTCGTCGTCCTCGATCAGCAACAGGAAAGGCACGCGCGCCATTCTGGCCCATCCGGTGCCCGTACTTCGACCGGCCGGTGAACGGAGCGCGAACGCGGGCGGGTCACGGCCCTCCCCGCCTCTGTGACACCCCTGTGACAGACGGCGGACCCGGCGATGAAACTGCCCCGGCAGTGTATTGGGCGTACTCGGCACGGACCGAGCGCACAGGCCGGTTCCACAAAGGGGGGCGCGAGATGAGCACACTGCACCGCAACATCACCAGCGCGGTTGTCCACACGCGTCTGCACACTCCCGTGGTTCCGGCGCAGGCCGGGGGGAAATCCGGCGCCGCGGGCGCTTCGGGGTGCGAGCGGGGCGCCGGCCGCCGGCGGCCGGCGCACATCGCCGCCGCGCCCGAGCCGGCCGCGCCCGAGCCGGCCGTGGCGAGCCGGGGGGAGGAAGCGCACGGGGAGGCAGCGG
>NZ_JAKMAY010000039.1:0-27838 GCF_022015835.1 Streptomyces sp. ICN903
GAGGGGGCCGATGGAGCGGCGGCCGCAGCGGGGGACTGGGGAACCACTGCCGCCAGCAGTGGCAGGGAGGCGGCCAGCACGGCCGTGCAGCGCACCGCCCATCGGCGGCGGGCAGGAGCGATGGGGGTCCCTGGGGTCTGTGCCGCCTCGGCCACGTGCCTAGTCCATCCTGTCCGCCGGTCGTCCGTACCGGTGCGCTGCCGATCTGCCAATGGTCTGCCGCTGGCCTGCTACTGGTCTGCCGCCGCTGTGACGCACTCAGATGCTAACGATCCCTGTCGGCCGTGAGTGCCGCGGAGCCGACCATGGAACCGACCGTGACGCCGGTCATGGCGCCGGTCATGGGCCGGGCTCGGCCGACGGGCCGGAAGAGCAACGGGGAGGACCGGTGGGAGACGGGCCACGTACCCTGTTCTGCTGTGCCGAACGCCAACACTGACAGCCATCCCCAGCAGCAGGCCCACGGGCCCACCCGAGAAGCTCCTCCAGCGGTGCTGGGGGAAGCCCAGCGCAGAGCCGTGAGCGAGTTGCTGCGGGTGTCCCCCGTCGCCGACGACCTGGCCCGCCGCTTCAAGGATGCCGGATTCACTCTGGCCCTGGTCGGTGGTTCCGTGCGCGACGCGCTGCTGGGCAGGCTCGGCAACGACCTGGACTTCACCACCGATGCCCGGCCGCAGGACATCCTGGCCCTGGTCCGGCCCTGGGCGGACGCGGTGTGGGAGGTGGGCATCGCCTTCGGCACGGTGGGCTGCCGCAAGGACGACTACCAGATCGAGGTCACCACGTACCGGTCGGAGTCGTACGACCGCACATCGCGCAAGCCCGAGGTCTCCTACGGCGACTCGATCGAGGAGGACCTGGTCCGCCGGGACTTCACCGTCAACGCGATGGCGGTCGTGCTGCCCGAGAAGACCTTCGTCGACCCGCACCGAGGTCTGGATGACCTGGCGCGCCGGGTACTGCGTACGCCCGGCACCCCCGAGGACTCCTTCTCCGACGACCCGCTGCGGATGATGCGGGCCGCACGCTTCGCCGCCCAGCTCGGCTTCGAGGTGGAGGACGGGGTCGTCGCCGCCATGACGGCGATGTCCGAGCGGATCGAGATCGTCTCGGCCGAGAGGGTGCGGGACGAGCTGAACAAACTGATCCTCGCCGACCAGCCCCGTCGCGGTCTGGAACTGCTGGTGAAGACGGGGCTGGCCGACCGGGTTCTGCCCGAGCTGCCCGCACTGCGCCTGGAGCGGGATGAGCACCACCGGCACAAGGATGTCTACGAGCACACCCTGACCGTGCTGGAGCAGGCCATCGACCTGGAGGAGGACGGCCCGGACCTCACCCTGCGGCTGGCAGCGCTGCTGCATGACATCGGCAAGCCGAAGACACGCCGGTTCGAGGAGGACGGGCGTGTCTCCTTCCACCACCACGAGGTGGTGGGGGCGAAGATGACCAAGTCCCGGATGACCAAGCTCAAGTACCCGGGCGAGACGGTGAAGGACGTCTCGCGTCTGGTCGAGCTGCATCTGCGCTTCCACGGCTATGGCACCGGGGAGTGGACCGACTCGGCGGTGCGGCGCTACGTCCGCGACGCCGGCCCGCTGCTGGAGCGGCTGCACAAGCTGACACGGTCGGACTGCACCACGCGCAACAAGCGCAAGGCCAATGCCCTGTCGCGTGCGTACGACGGCCTGGAGGAGCGCATCGCGCGGCTGAAGGAGCAGGAGGAGCTGGACTCCATCCGCCCGGACCTCAACGGCAACGAGATCATGGAGATCCTCGGGCTGCGTCCCGGTCCCGAGGTGGGTGAGGCCTACCGGCACCTGCTGGAGCTGCGACTGGAGCATGGCCCGATGGAGCGCGAGGCCGCGATCGAGGCCCTCAGGCAGTGGTGGGCCGACCGGGACTGACCGTACCGCTCCTTCCCTCACGGTGGCTGTTGCGGCGTTTCACGTGAAACACCGCAACAGCCACCGCCGCGTACAGCGCCGTCACCGTCATCACCAGAGCCGGTGAACGGCCGTCCGGGGGAAGCATCAGGGCGGCCAGGCCGGCGGCGCCGACGAAGGCGACGTTGAAGAGCATGTCGTACAGGGAGAAGACCCTCCCTCGGTAGACGTCGTCCACCGAGGACTGCACGACCGTGTCCGTGGTGATCTTCGCGCCCTGAGTCGCCAGTCCCACCACGAAGGCGGCGCCCAGTACGGGCGCGGGCTGGAAGGGCAGCGACAGTGCGGGCACCAGTACCGCCGCCCCCGCGGCGCACAGCGCGATCCAGCCGAACCGGCCTGCGCGCTGCACGGCCCAGGGGGTGATGACGGCCGCGACGAAGAAGCCCAGCCCGGAGACGCCCACCGCCAGACCCAGGAGCGCCATTCCGCCCAGTGTGCCCTCACCGTCGCCGCTGCCTCCCCTGCCGCCACCGTCCCAGGCGTAACGGCTCAGCATCAGCACCATCACCGTCAGCGCGCCGTAGCAGAAGCGCAGCACCGCCATTGAGGCGAGCGACTGGGCTGCCTTGCGCCGCTCCCCCAGATGGCGCAGTCCGGCGACCAGTCCGCGGGCGACATCGGCCAGCGCGATGCTCAGCCGGACCCGGATGATCGTGTCCGGCCCGAGCGTTCCACGGTCGATCCGGAGCGATGCCAGGGCGCTCAGCAGATAGAGGCCGGCGCCGAGAACCACGATGGTGGCGTCCGCGCCCGCGCCGTCCGGAGCGGGGATCCGTACGAGAAAGGCGAGCCCGCCTCCCGCGGTGGCCGCCAGGGTGCCCGCGGTGGGGGACAGGGAGTTCGCCATCACCAGCCGTTCGCCGTCCACCACATGCGGCAGTGCGGCGGAGAGCCCGGCGAGTACGAAGCGGTTGACGGCGGTGACCGAGAGCGCGGCGAGGTAGAAAAGCCACAGTGGTGCCGAGGCCAGCACCAGTGCCGCGGTGGCGGTCGCCAGCACGGCACGCAGCAGGTTGCCGAGCAGCAGCACCTGCCGCCGCTGCCACCGGTCGAGCAGCACCCCGGCGAAGGGGCCGAGCAGCGAGTACGGCAGCAGCAGGACGGCCATCGCGGAGGCGATGGCGGCGGGAGAAGTCTGCTGCTCGGGGGAGAAGACCACATAGGCGGCGAGCGCGACCTGGAAGACCCCGTCGGCCGACTGGGACAGCAGTCGGACCGCCAGCAGCCGACGGAAGCCGGAGAAGCGCAGGAGCACGCGCAGATCACGCACAACAGCCATGCGGTCAGCCTCACACACCTGCCCGGCAGGGAGGCGCAGCGCCCCCGAGAGCGATCGATCCCTGCGGTGTTTCACGTGAAACACCGCAGGGATCGGCAAGCGTCATTCCCCGTCGGCCCCGTCGGCCCCGTCGGCCCCGCCGGACCCGTCGGACCCGTCGGTGGGGGATCCCCACCGCACCCGCTGGTACCTGGGGACCTGAACGTCCTGAGGGTCTCGAGGGGACTGAGGGTTCTGCGGGCCGGGGAGAACCGGGTGGCGACGCCTTCGGGAGCCGAGGACGAAGACGTCGGGCGCGTGGTCGAGGACACCCCCGGAGGGGTCGTCGGAGCCGTCCCGGCGGACCACATCCCGGTCCGGCAGCAGGATGTCCCGCACCACCACGGCGCACAGGTACAGCGTGCCCAGCAGGTGGAGCACGATCGCGAACTGGTAGCCCTCGGTGGGCAGCCCATGGTGGTCGTCACCACTGCCCGTGTAGGCCAGGTAGAACCAGATGCCGAGGTAGTACATGACCTCGCACGCCTGCCAGATCAGGAAGTCGCGCCAGCGCGGCCGGGCCAGGGCGGCCAGCGGAATCAGCCACAGCACGTACTGCGGCGAGTAGACCTTGTTGGTCACGATGAACAGGGCGACCACGAGGAAGGCGAGCTGCGCGAAGCGCGGACGGCGCGGCGCGCGCAGGGTGAGCAGGGCGATCGCCGCACAGCCCAGCAGCACCAGCAGCGTGGCGTAGGTGTTGGCGTGCTCCAGCGGGTTGCCGGTGCGCTGCGAGATGATCAGCCAGAACGACCCGAAGTCGATGTTCCGTTCCTGGCTGAAGGCGTAGAACTTCCCCCAGCCCTCCGGGGCGAGCAGCATGACGGGCAGGTTCACCGCCAGCCAGGAGGCCACGGCTCCGCCCAGCGCCGCGCCGAACGCCCTCCGGCGTCCCGCACGCCAGCAGAGCACCAGCAGCGGTCCCAGCAGCAGGAACGGGTAGAACTTGGCGGCGGTCGCCAGTCCCAGCAGCACTCCCGAAGTGAACGGGCGGCTGCGCGCCCACATCAGCATCGAGGCGGCGGTCAGGGAAACCGCCAGCAGGTCCCAGTTGATCGTCGCGGTGAGCGCGAGGGCCGGGGCGAGCGCGACCAGCAGCGCGTCCCACGGGCGCCGCCGGTGAGTACGGGCGACGCACACTACCAGGACGGCGGCGCACGCCATCAGCATCCCGGCGTTGACCATCCAGTAGATCTGCTGCCGCTGCATCATCTCGCCGCCCTGCGGTGTGAACCAGGACGCCACCTCCATGAACACCCCGGTCAGCACCGGGTACTCCAGGTACTCCATCCCGCCGGAGATCTCCTGGGGGATGCGGTCGAAGTACGGCGTGAGGTCGGCGGCGAAGCCGCGACCGGTGTAGAGGTGAGGGATGTCGGAGTAGCAGGCGTGCACATACTGGCTGGTCGCCCCGCGGAACCAGCCGCTCTCGTAGCAGGGCAGCTTCTGCGCCATGCCGAGCGCGAACATTCCCAGCATCACCAGCAGCACGACCCGTACCGGCGTCCACCAGGACCCTCCGGTCAGCGCACGCCTGCCGATCGGCCCGCCGATCAGCTCACTGCCCGCGGCGGAGACCTCGTCCTGGACGGTGGGCCGTACCGGTGCCTGCTGCTCCTGGTGCGCGCTCGTCATGGGCCACATCCTGCCGTATGGCGGGTCCGGGCACGCGGTGCGCGAGGCGATGGCACACAGGCCACCGGCCTCGGCCGCCCCGGCGGGTCGAGCCCCGAGAAGCCGGAAGCGGCGCCGTTTCCGGCGCCGCTTCCCCGTGCTGTTTCTCAGCGTTCTTTCCCTCGGACTCCGGGAGGATCAGTCACTTCCGGTGTTGCCCCAGATGCCGCCGCTGTCGTTGCCGCCCGGCCGGCCGTTGGTGCCGCCTTCGTCGGTACCGCCGTCCGAGCCTTCGGTGCCTCCGGTGTCCGTGCCACCGTCCGAGCCTCCGGTGCCACCGGTGTCCGTGCCACCGGTGTCGCTCCCGCCGGTGTCGGTCCCGCCGGTGTCCGTGCCACCGGTGTCGTCACAGAACCAGTCGTTGGGACGGCAGGTGCTCGACGGAGGACCGGACGGCGTCTCCTGGGACGGAGACGGATCCGTGCTGGGCTCGGGCTCCTCGCTCTCCGACGGCGACGGCTCGGGCTCCTCGCTCTCCGACGGCGACGGCGACGGCGACGGGGCGCCGACCTGGTCGATCTTCTTGCCGACCGGGCCGGGCTCGGGGAAGTCCTTCACCGGCACCCCCTTGACGGCGCTCTTCATGTACGCCGTCCACACCTCGGTGGGCAGCCGGCCACCGTGGATGGATTCGAAGCCGCCCGTGCCGTTCATCGACAGCAGGGTGCGCTTCTCCGGGTCCGTGCGGAACAGGGTGACCGCGGTGGACAACTGCGGGGTGTACCCGACCCACCAGGCGGACTTGTTCTTGTCGGTCGTACCGGTCTTGCCCGCCACGGGGCGGCCCAGCTCCTGGGCCCTGGTACCCGTGCCGTGCGGCTTCTCGACGACGCCGCGCAACACGTCGGTGATGTTGTCGGCGATGTCGGAGTCCATCGCCGTCTGCTTCTGGGGCTTCTCGAAGCCGGGCTCCTCCTCGCCGTTGTGCGTCACCTTACGCACCGTGTAGGTGTCGACCTGGGTGCCCGAGGCGGCGAAGGTCGCATAGGAGTTGGCCATCTCGATGGCGCCCGGGGTGGAGGTGCCCAGTGCGAAGGACGGGTTGAGGTTCGGGTCGAAACTGTCCTTCTCGATGCCCGCGCTCGCGGCCATCTCCTTGACCTTGTCCATGCCCACGTCCATGCCGAGCTGGACGAACGGGGTGTTGGCGGAGACCTCCATGGCCCGGCGCAGGGTGATGTACCCGTGGTCCTTGTCGCCGTCGTTCACCTGGTAGAAGGGGTTGCCCTCCTTGTCCAGGTAGTCGGTCCCGTCCTGCTGCTTGACCTTCAGCTTGTTGTCGCCGTTGTACTCACTGCTCGGTGCGATGCCCACACCGTTGCTCCGGTAGGTGCCGTGCTCCATGGCCGCGGCCAGCACGAACGGCTTCCACGTCGAGCCCACCGGGACGCCCAGGGTGTCCGCGTTGTTGGTGAAGTGGCCGTTCTCGAAGCCCGGACCGCCGTAGATGGCCACGACCTTGCCCGTGCCCGGCTCCACCGAGGCGGCGCCGAACTGGACGAACTTGTCGGTCTCGGGGCTTCCCTCGGGATCGATGTACTGCTTGGTGACCTTGCTGACCGCCTTCTCCATCGCGGCGGTCTTCTTCTTGTCGAAGGTCGTGTAGATCTGGTAGCCGCCCTTGTCGAACTGCTGCTTGTTGAGGCCCAGGGTCTCCCTGACCTCCTCCTCGGCGAGGGCGGCCAGGTAGCCGGTCTGCCCGTTGAGCCCGGCCTGGGCCTTGCGCGGGGCGATCTCGGGGAACTCGTACTTGTCCCGTTCGGCCTGGCTCATCATCTTCAGCTCGACCTGCCGGTCCATCACCCAGTTCCAGCGCTTCACGGCGCGCTCGCGGTTCTTCTCGGGGGAGGAGTTGGGGCCCTCACCACCGGCCGGGTCGTACAGGTCGGCACCCTTGAGGACGGTGGTGAGCAGTGCGCTCTCGGCGGGCTCGAGGTCCTTGGCGTCCTTCTCGAAGTACGCCTGGGCGGCGGCCTGGAGTCCGTGGGCGCCGCGCCCGTAGTAGCTGGTGTTGAGGTAGCCCTGGAGGATCTCTTCCTTGCTCTTCTGGGCGTTGACCTTGATGGCGATGAACAGCTCCCGCGCCTTGCGGACGATGGTCTGGTCCTGGCTCAGATAGGTGTTCTTGACGTACTGCTGGGTGATGGTCGAGCCGCCCTGGGTGTCACCGCCCGTGGCCATGTTGAACACCGCCCGGCCGATGCCGATCGGGTCGACGCCCTTGTCCTCCCAGAAGGTGGCGTTCTCGGCGGCGACCGCCGCCTTCTGCATCGACTCGGGGATGTCCTCTATCTTCATGTTCTGCCGGTTGGTCTTGCCGGCTCTGGCCATGACGGTGTCGTCGGACCAGTAGTAGACGTTGTTCTGCTGGAGCGCCGCTATGTTCTCGTCCGGCACCTCCACCATGGCCAGCGCCAGCCCGCCGAGGCCGATCAGCATCCCCATGAAGGCCATGGCCAGGCCGGTGACCAGCTTCCAGGACGGCATCCAGCGCCGCCAGCCGTACTTGCCGGACCTGGGGTAGTCGATGAAGCGCTTCTTCTCGGGCTCGTAGCGCCCCCGCCGCCGACCGACGACCGTGACGTCCCCGGCGGTGTCGGCCGCCCGGCGTCTGCCTCCGCCGGCGCGCTGTGCCGCGCGCCGCGCCTCGGCCCGGCCGCCGTGGGGGCGGTCCGAGGGCATGCCGTGGGAAGCGGTGGAGCCATACGACTGTGCGGCACGCCGACCGCCTGACGGCGGCTGTGCGGCGCGCCGGCCACGCGACTGCGGTGGCTTACGACGGTGCTCGCTCATGTGGAACAGCTACTCCTCGGGCAGGCGCTCGCGCCTGAAGGCGGCAGTGTACTTCCAGTCCCCCGAAGTGCGGCCCGCCCACGTTCCCAGAACTGGCCGCACTGCACCCGGGACGAGGACGCGTCCGACGCCTCGTTGGTTCCCGGTGGCCTTCTGCACAGCGGACAGACTACGCAGGTACGAAAACCCCATCTCCGGCATTCAGGAGAAAGAGGGGCTACCGAGCTGTAGTGAAGGAGCGATGTGAAACCGCTCACTCTCCCCCGCGCCCGTCCCCCCTTGTCGCGCCTGTGGAGGCGTTCTATCGTCTTCGCTATCACTCCGATGTATCGACTCGATACATCGGTGAGAGACAATGGCACAGGACGACAGGGCGTGAGCCCGAGGCGGCCGCCCGCGGACGGGCCGGCCGGCGGAAACCGGCGGAAGGGGTGACGGCGATGGGCAGACGCTCGGGAATCCTGGAGTTCGCCGTCCTCGGACTGCTCCGTGAGTCACCCATGCACGGTTACGAGCTGCGCAAACGGCTCAACACCTCGCTGGGAGTCTTCCGGGCCTTCAGCTACGGCTCCCTCTACCCCTGCCTGAAGACGCTGGTCCAGCGCGGCTGGTTGGCCGAGGAGCCCGGTGACGAGCCCGAGGACTCCCTCGCGGCGCCGCTCGCCGGACGCCGGGCCAAGATCGTCTACCGGCTCACGGCCGAGGGGAAGGAGCGCTTCGAGGAGCTCCTGTCCCAGACCGGGCCGGACACCTGGGAGGACGAGGGGTTCGGCGTCCGCTTCGCCTTCTTCGGCCAGACCTCGCGCGATGTGCGGATGCGGGTGCTGGAAGGCCGCCGCAGCCGCCTGGAGGAGCGCCTCGCCAAGATGCGCACCGCCCTGGCCCGCACCCGGGAGCGGCTGGACGACTACACCCTCGAACTGCAGCGACACGGCATGGAGTCCGTGGAGCGCGAGGTCCGCTGGCTCAACGAACTCATCGAGAGCGAGCGGGCGGGGCGTGATCAGAACCGGGGGGAGACCCCGCCCGATCCGTCCGATGACACCGCGTGAAGGTCCGCACCGAGCGGACCGGCACCAACACCACCGTCGGAAACGACACGGAACAAACACAGGGAGCAACCGCCAATGGGTTCGGTTCGCGTAGCCATCGTCGGCGTGGGCAACTGCGCCGCCTCGCTGGTGCAGGGCGTCGAGTACTACAAGGACGCCGACCCGAAGAGCCGCGTGCCGGGTCTGATGCACGTGCAGTTCGGCGACTACCACATCTCGGACATCGAGTTCGTGGCCGCGTTCGACGTGGACGCCAAGAAGGTGGGCCTGGACCTCGCCGACGCCATCGGCGCCAGTGAGAACAACACCATCAAGATCTGCGACGTGCCCGCCACCGGTGTGACCGTCCAGCGCGGCCACACCCTCGACGGCCTGGGCAAGTACTACCGCCAGACCATCGAGGAGTCGGCCGAGGAGCCGGTCGACGTCGTGAAGGTCCTCAAGGACCGCGAGGTCGACGTCCTGGTGTGCTACCTCCCGGTGGGCTCCGAGGACGCCGCGAAGTACTACGCGCAGTGCGCCATCGACGCGAAGGTCGCCTTCGTCAACGCGCTGCCGGTCTTCATCGCCGGCACCGAGGAGTGGGCGAACAAGTTCGCCGAGGCCGGTGTCCCGATCGTCGGCGACGACATCAAGTCCCAGGTGGGCGCGACCATCACGCACCGTGTGCTGGCCAAGCTCTTCGAGGACCGCGGCGTCGTCCTCGACCGCACGATGCAGCTCAACGTCGGCGGCAACATGGACTTCAAGAACATGCTCGAGCGCGAGCGCCTGGAGTCCAAGAAGATCTCCAAGACCCAGGCCGTCACCTCCCAGATCCCCGACCGGGACATGGGCGAGGACAACGTCCACATCGGCCCGTCGGACTACGTGGCCTGGCTGGACGACCGCAAGTGGGCCTACGTCCGCCTGGAGGGCCGCGCGTTCGGCGACGTCCCGCTGAACCTGGAGTACAAGCTGGAGGTCTGGGACTCCCCGAACTCCGCCGGTGTCATCATCGACGCCCTGCGTGCCGCGAAGATCGCC
This sequence comes from Streptomyces sp. ICN903, assembly GCF_022015835.1. NCBI lineage: Bacteria > Bacillati > Actinomycetota > Actinomycetes > Kitasatosporales > Streptomycetaceae > Streptomyces > Streptomyces sp. ICN903. Next base: position 9,810 of record NZ_JAKMAY010000039.1, read on the forward strand.
AAGGACCGCGGTGTCGGCGGCCCGATCCTCTCGGCCTCCTCCTACTTCATGAAGTCCCCGCCGGTCCAGTACTTCGACGACCAGGCCCGGGAGAACGTGGAGAAGTTCATCAACGGCGAGGTGGAGCGCTAGGAAGCACTCCGGGTGCCACCCGGGCGCCGTTCGGGAAGCGCACGGGAGGCATCGGGGAGCACCGCACCGGACGGCCGGGACGCATCCGGTGGCGCGGCATGGCGAGGGGCCCGGACACGAAACCGTGTCCGGGCCCCTCGCCGTCGTACGGCGCCGTGTACGGCCGGGCGGTACGGCGCCCGCCGCCGCGCGCGGCCGCTCAGTTGTCGACCAGCCGGTCGTACTGCGTCGTCGTGTGCCGCAGGATCGCAGTCAGCTCGTCGCCCACCTTCGGCTCCGCAGCCTCCTCCGGCACGAACAGGATCGACACCTGCATGTGCGGCGGCTCGGCGAACCAGCGCTGCTTGCCGTCCCAGACGAAGGGCGAGAGGTTGCGGTTCACCGTCGCCAGCCCGGCCCGCGCCACGCCCTTGGCCCGCGAGGTCATCCCGTGCATGGCCTTCGGCGCCTCAAGACCCACCCCGTGCGAGGTGCCACCGGCCACCACCACCAGCCAGCCGTCGCCCGGTGCCTTCTGCTGCCGGTAGCCGAAGCGGTCGCCCCGCGCCACCCGCGTGACGTCCAGCACCGAGCCCCGGTACCGGGTGGCCTCGTGGTCGCCCAGCCACAGCCGCGTGCCGATCCGCGCCCGGAAGCGGGTCTGCGGGAACTGCTGCTGGAGCAGCGCGAACTCCTGGGGCTTGAGATGGCTGACGAACATCGTCTCCAGCGGCAGACGGGCCGCCCGCAGCCGGTCCATCCAGCCGATGACCTCGTCCACCGCGTCCGTGCCGTCGGTGCGGTCCAGCGGCAGGTGGATCGCGAAGCCCTCCAGCCGCACGTCCTCGATCGAGGCGCGCAGCTTGCCCAGGTCCTCCTCCACCACCCCGTGCCGCTTCATCGAGCTCATCACCTCGATGACGACACGGGCCCCGACCAGCGCGTTCACCCCGTCGACCGAGGAGACGGTGCGGATCGCCCGGTCCGGCAGCGGCACCGGCTCCTCACCGCGGCGGAAGGGGGTGAGCACCAGCAGGTCCCCGCTGAACCAGTCCTTCATCCGGGCGGCCTCGTACGTCGTGCCCACGGCGATGACGTCCGAGCCGAAGCGGGTCACCTCCTCGGCCAGCCGCTCGTGGCCGAAGCCGTATCCGTTGCCCTTGCAGACCGGGACCAGTCCCGGGAACTGCTGCAGCACCGTCTGCTGGTGCGCCCGCCAGCGTTCGGTGTCGACGTAGAGGGAGAGCGCCATGGCCGTACGGAACCTTTCTCATCGGTCCCGGCGTGTGCCGGCGGGCCGTCTTCCGTCCCGCCGGCCTCGCCGGACGTGCGTGGAGCAGGGCGTCAGCGGCGCGACATGTAGATGTCGAGCGCCTTGTGCAGCAGCTTATTGAGCGGAAAGTCCCACTCGCCGAGATATTCGGCGGCCTGGCCGCCGGTGCCCACCTTGAACTGGATCAGACCGAAGAGGTGGTCGGAGTCGTCCAGGGAGTCGCTGATGCCGCGCAGGTCGTACACGCTCGCCCCGAGAGCGTACGCGTCCTGCAGCATCCGCCACTGCATGGCGTTGGAGGGGCGCACCTCGCGCTTGTGGTTGGCCGAGGCGCCGTAGGAGTACCACACGTGCCCGCCCACGATCAGCATGGTGGCCGCGGCCACCGGCTCGCCCTCGTGCTTGGCGAAGTACAGCCGCATCCGGTTGGGGTCCTCGGCGTTCAGCGCCGTCCACATCCGCTGGAAGTAGCCCAGGGGGCGCGGCCGGAAGCGGTCGCGCTCGGCTGTCACCTCGTACAGCTCCTGCCACACCGGCAGGTCGTCGTAGCCGCCCTGCACGACCTCGACGCCGGCCTTCTCGGCCTTCTTGATGTTGCGCCGCCACAGCTGGTTGAAGCCCTTGTGCACCTCGTCCAGCGAGCGGTTCTCCAGCGGCACCTGGAAGACGTAGCGCGGCTGGACGTCGCCGAAGCCGGCGCCGCCGTCCTCGCCCTGCTGCCAGCCCATCCGCCGCAGCCGGTCGGCCACCTCGAAGGCGCGCGGCTCGATGTGGGTGGCCTCGACGTCGCGCAGCCGCTTCACGTCCGGGTTCTGGATGCCGGCCTTGATCGCGGGGGCGTCCCAGCGCCGGATCACCACGGGCGGGCCCATCTTCACCGAGAACGCGCCCTTGGCCTTCAGGTGCGCCAGCATCGGGCGCAGCCACTCCTCCAGGTTCGGCGCGAACCAGTTGATCACCGGTCCCTCGGGCAGATAGGCCAGGTAGCGCTTGACCTTGGGCAGCTGGCGGTACAGCACCAGGCCCGCCCCGACCAGCTCGCCGCCCGCGTCGAACCAGCCCAGGCTCTCCGAACCCCACTCGGCCTTCACGTCCGCCCACGCGGGCACCTGCATGTGGCTGGCCGATGGCAGGCTCCGGATATACGCCAGGTGCTGCTCGCGACTGATCGTCCTCAGGGTCAGGCTCATTACGGGGCGCTCCTCCGGCGTACTTCGCAGGGTCTGGCCGGAAGCCTACTGCGCAGGCACGCGCCCCGGACGTGCCAGTACGGGGCCGTGGCGAGCCGCCGCCGGCCGCGCCCCGCCCCGGGCGGGCCGGCGGGAGGGAGGTCAGCCGAACAGCCCGCCGTTCGACATACCCAGGTAGAAGCCGACCGCCGCCGCTCCCATGCTGACGACCAGCGCGAACCGCTCGCCGGTGGTCGCGGAGATCATCTGCCCCCAGCCGCCGGAGACGATCCCCAGCAGCCCGGCCCAGGACGCGATCAGACTGAGACCGGAGAAGAAGCCGGTGACGAACGCGACCACGCCGAGCACCGCGGTCACGGCGACGAGCCGGTTCTCGACCGGATGCCGCCGGCCGTCGGTGTTGAGGAGGGAGGAGACCGGGCTCCTCCGTACCGCCTGTGCCATGGGAACCTCCTGCGGGACGACCGTCCGGGCGGCCGTGCTGCCGGACCGCCGGACTGCCTGACAGGGCGGACGAGCCGCATCCGCCGGATTCGCGAGGGTGCGACGGGTGACGCGTGTCACGCCCCTTGTGTCCAGATTGCGGGGATCGGGCACCGGATTTCAACCCGAGTGGCGGTGCGGGTACTCTGTACCGTCTGCGCGGTGTCTGCCCCGGCGGCGACCGGATCCGGGGAACGGACCGGGGACTTTCCGGGGAACGGGCCGGGACTGTCAGTGCCGGCCGATACCGTTGCTCACGCATCACGACCCTCCTGCCACGGAACGACCGTGGCCGCCGAGTCCAGAGGAGGTGGGTTCCACATGCGTCACTACGAGGTGATGGTCATCCTCGACCCCGATCTCGAGGAGCGCGCTGTCTCCCCGCTGATCGAGAGCTTCCTTTCCGTCGTCCGCGAGGGCGACGGAAAGGTCGAGAAGGTCGACACCTGGGGCCGTCGTCGTCTCTCGTACGAGATCAAGAAGAAGCCCGAGGGCATCTACTCGGTCATCGACCTGCGGGCCGAGCCCGCGGTCGTCAAGGAGCTCGACCGTCAGATGAACCTGAACGAGTCGGTTCTGCGGACCAAGGTCCTCCGCCCCGAGACCCACTGAGCGCCCCCGCTCAGCGGATCCCGGGCAACCGGTAGCGCCTCCGGCACTCCGGAAGCACCGGCACCACAGCATCACCAGCAGCCAGCAGCACCCCGCCGAGAGGTTCACCCATGGCAGGCGAGACCGTCATCACGGTCGTCGGCAATCTGGTCGACGACCCCGAGCTGCGCTTCACCCCCTCCGGTGCGGCGGTCGCGAAGTTCCGCGTCGCGTCCACTCCCCGCACCTTCGACCGCCAGACCAACGAGTGGAAGGACGGCGAGAGCCTGTTCCTGACCTGCTCGGTGTGGCGGCAGGCGGCGGAGAACGTCGCCGAGTCCCTCACCCGGGGCACCCGCGTCATCGTGCAGGGCCGGCTCAAGCAGCGCTCTTACGAGGACCGCGAGGGCATCAAGCGCACGGTCTACGAGCTGGACGTCGACGAGGTCGGCGCCAGCCTGCGCAACGCCACGGCCAAGGTCACCAAGACCACCGGCCGCGGCGGCGGCCAGCAGGGCGGTGGCGGCGGCTGGGGCGGCGGCCCCGGCGGCGGCCAGCAGGGCGGCGGCGCACCCGCGGGCGACCCGTGGGCGACCGGCGCTCCGGCCGGCGGCCAGCAGGGCGGCGGCGGTGGCGGCTGGGGCGGTGGCTCCGGCGGTTCCGGCGGCGGCTACTCGGACGAGCCTCCCTTCTGAGGGACCCCCAGGGGTTCCGGGAGGGGCTGCGCTCACAGGCACAGACTTCTTGAACCAAACGGAGAGAGACAATGGCGAAGCCGCCTGCTCGCAAGCCGAAGAAGAAGGTTTGCGTGTTCTGCAAGGAAAAGATCAAGTACGTCGACTACAAGGACACGAACCTGCTGCGGAAGTTCATCTCCGACCGCGGCAAGATCCGTGCCCGTCGCGTGACCGGCAACTGCACCCAGCACCAGCGTGACGTCGCCACGGCCGTGAAGAACAGCCGTGAGATGGCGCTGCTGCCCTACACCTCGACCGCTCGATAAGGGAAGGATGACCGACTCATGAAGATCATCCTGACCAACGAGGTCTCGGGTCTCGGCAACGCCGGCGACATCGTCGAGGTGAAGGACGGGTACGCCCGCAACTACCTGCTCCCCCGCGGATTCGCCATCCGCTGGACCAAGGGCGGGGAGAAGGACGTCGAGCAGATCCGCCGCGCCCGCAAGATCCACGAGATCGCCACGATCGAGCAGGCCAACGAGATCAAGGGCCGGCTCGAGGGCGTCACCGTGCGCCTGAAGGTCCGCGCCGGCGACCAGGGTCGCCTGTTCGGCTCCGTCACCCCGGCCGACGTCGCCGCGGCGGTGAAGACCGCGGGCGGACCGGACGTCGACAAGCGCCGCATCGAGCTGGACGCCCCGATCAAGACCCTGGGCTCGCACCGGGTCTCGGTGCGTCTGCACCCCGAGGTCGTCGCCAAGATCGGCATCGAGGTCGGCGCCGCCTGACGGCACCCCCGGCACACGGCCGGAAGGGCCGCGGTCCCCGCGAGGGGGCCGCGGCCCTTCGCCGTGCTCCGTACCGCGCCGGGCGGTCAGCTCAGGCGCGCACCGCTCCGGTGACGACCCAGCGGCCCGAGCGGGCCCGCAGCCACAGGGTGACCAGCCGCATCCCCATCATCAGACCGGCGACCGCCCACCACAGCGCGGTCAGTCCCCCGCCCAGCGCCGGGACCGCCAGCGCCGCCGGGGCGAACACCACCAGCGTCGCCAGGGCCGCCCACGCCAGATACGGCCCGTCGCCCGCGCCCATCAGCACCCCGTCCAGCACGAAGACCACCCCCGCGACCGGCGAGGTCACCGCCACCACCAGCAGCGCGGGCGTCAGCCGGTCGTGTACGGCGGTGTCCGGGGTGAACAGCGGCAGCAGCAGCGGGCGCGCCGCGACCACCAGCACTCCCAGCACCACTCCCGAGGCGATCCCCCACTGCACCATCCGCCGGCACGCGGCGCGCGCTCCCGCCGCGTCCCCCGCGCCCAGGTAGCGGCCGATGATCGCCTGCCCGGCGATGGCGATGGCGTCCAGGGCGAAGGCCAGCAGTGACCAGACGGTCAGCGTGATCTGGTGCGCGGCCACCTCGACGTCCCCCAGCCGCGCCGCGACGGCGGTCGCCAGCACCAGTACGGCGCGCAGTGACAGGGTGCGGACCAGCAGCGGCGCCCCGGCCCGGCCGCTGGCCCGGATCCCGGCGGCGTCCGGCCGCAGCGAGGCGCCGTGCCGCCGGGCGCCCCTGACCACCACCACCAGATAGACGGCCGCCATCGCGCACTGCGCGATCACCGTGCCCCATGCCGAGCCGGCGATGCCCAGCCCGGCTCCGTACACCAGGGCGAAGTTGAGCACGACGTTGGCGGAGAAGCCGCCGACGGCCACGTACAGCGGGGTGCGGGTGTCCTGCAGCCCGCGCAGCACACCGGTGGCGGCCAGGACCACGAGCATGGCAGGGATGCCCAGCGCGCTGATCCGCAGATACGTCACCGCGTGCGGGGCCGCGGTCGCGGACGTCCCGAACAGGTCGACGAGCGCGGGCGCGGTGGGCAGCGCGGCGGCCACCACCGCCGCGCCGAGCAGCAGCGCCAGCCAGATCCCGTCCATGCCCTGCCGGATGGCGGCGGGCAGGTCGCCGGCCCCGACGCGGCGCGCGACGGCGGCGGTGGTGGCGTAGGCGAGGAAGACGAAGACGTTCACCCCGGTGGTCAGCAGGGTGGCCGCGACACCGAGCCCGGCGAGCTGAGGGGTGCCCAGGTGGCCCACGATCGCGCTGTCGGCCATGACGAACAGGGGCTCCGCGACGAGCGCGCCGAAGGCGGGGAGCGCCAGCGCGATGATCTCGCGGTCGTGGCGGCGTACCGCGGTGCGTCCGGCCGGCGGGGGAGCGTGTGTCATGATCCGATCCAAACATCCACAAGTAATAGTTGCAATAGAGATGTGACCATTACCATTCCTCACCTGGGGTGAGATCCTCTGCGCCGTTTGTCGCGATCTTGACGCGAGTCGCGAAGTTTTTCTCCTGCACAGCCGGTGGATGGGAAAACAGCAGCTCAGAGCCTGTGTAAAAGTCGGCCGGACAAGTTCTCCACAGGCCCGTCCCCCGCCCCGTGCACAGGAATCGCCGAGTTCTCCACAGGATGCGGTCGTTCATCCACACGCCCTGTGGATAACCGGATTGGCTGGAGGCCCCCGTAGCCCTACCGTTGTTCGGCGCCCGCCTGCTGTTCCCCTCTTCTTCGCCCGGCCCGCGGCCTGCCGCGGGCCGGAACCGCGGCCGGGGAGTGGGCGCGCCCAGTGTCAGAGCCGTGCCGTAGGAAAGAGGGGCGCGGGTCGCGAGGAACGGGAGGAGGTGGCGGGATGACGCAGTCCGAACACGTCGACAGCCCGGCACCCGGATACGCCACCGGGGCCCCCGGCCCGGGAGGGCCCGGTCCGGGAGACCACCTCCCGGTCTCCCGCCGCAGCCGCGACGCCGCCGTCGACGGCGAGCGCCACGACCGCGGCGCCGACGCCTGGCCCTCGGGCCCGGTGGGCGGCTTCGACCGCCTCCCCCCGCAGGACCTCGACGCCGAGAAGTCCGTCCTCGGCGGCATGCTGCTGTCCAAGGACGCCATCGCGGACGTGGTGGAGACCCTCCAGGGCAAGGACTTCTACCGCCCGGCCCACGAGACGATCTACCAGGCCGTCCTCGACCTCTACGCCAAGGGCGAGCCGGCCGACCCCATCACCGTCGCCGCCGAGCTGACCAGACGCGGCGAGATCGCCAAGGTCGGCGGCCCCGGCTACCTGCACTCCCTGGTCCAGGCCGTCCCCACCGCGGCCAACGCCCAGTACTACGCGGAGATCGTCCACGAACGCGCCGTCCTGCGCCGCCTGGTCGAGGCGGGCACCCGCATCACGCAGATGGGGTACGCGGCCGACGGTGACGTGGACGAGATCGTCAACTCGGCCCAGGCCGAGATCTACGCCGTCACCGAGCAGCGCACCTCGGAGGACTACCTCCCGCTCGCCGACATCATGGAGGGCGCGCTCGACGAGATCGAGGCGATCGGCTCGCGCAGCGGCCAGATGTCGGGCGTGCCGACGGGCTTCACCGACCTGGACTCGCTGACCAACGGGCTCCACCCGGGCCAGATGATCGTCATCGCGGCCAGACCGGCGATGGGCAAGGCGCTGGCGCTCGATACCCCGCTGCCCACCCCTGACGGGTGGACCACGATGGGCGACGTCCGCGAAGGGGATGACCTCCTCGACGCCGACGGGCGCCCCACCCGCGTAGTCGCCGCGACCGACGTCATGCACGGCCGCCCGTGCTACCGGATCACCTTCGATGACGGAACCACGGTTGTCGCGGATGCCGAGCACCAGTGGCTCACCGACACCCGCTCCTCCCGGCGCTACGCCCACCAAGCCGCGACGGTGAAGACCACGAAGGAGATCGCGGAGACAGTACGGTGCCTGACCGCCGACCGGCGCACGAACCACTCCGTGCGCAACACCGCTCCGCTTGACCTGCCCGAGCGGGCACTCCCGATCCCGCCCTACACCCTGGGCGTCTGGCTCGGAGACGGCTCAAGCACCGCCGCACGCCTGACCACCGTGGACCCTGAGATCTTGGAGTACGTCCAGAAGGACGGCATCACCACCCGCCCGGTCGGCAGCACGGAAGTCACCTACGCTCTGTCTCTGACGGTGGACGCACCGGAACGCCTCAAGCGGTCCTGCACCGTGTGCGGCACGGAGTTCGTCCCCAGGCTGGCGCATGTCCGTACCTGCGGCCGATCCTGCGGTGGCCGGGCGCGTGCCGCTTCCGCCCCAGTACCACACGCCACCTGCGTCGACTGCGGGACCACGTGCTTCTCTCCCTTCACCAAGCCCCGGTGCGCCCCGTGCACCAGGCGGCACGGCAGCTTCCTCGTCCTTCTACGGGAGCTGGGTGTGCTGGGGAACAAGCACATTCCCACCGAGTACCTGCGAGGGTCCGTTGCCCAGCGGAGAGCACTGCTGGCGGGGCTTCTCGACACTGACGGCACCGTATCCCGCACCGGCTCCGTGCAGTTCGCCGTCACCAACCACGCTCTCGCCGAAGGGTTCCGGGAGCTGGTCATGAGCCTTGGGTACCGGTGCGGGATGGCGACCAAGCGCGTCAAGGGCAGATCGGAGGAATCCTCGACCTGCTACACGGTCACCTTCACCACCGACGACGAGGTGTTCCGGCTGGGCCGCAAGCAGCAGGCACACCGGGACCGCCTCCGCCCGTCCACGCCGAAGCTGGGGCAGCGGTTCATCACGAGCGTGGAGGAGATCGAATCCGTTCCGGTACGGTGCGTCCAGGTCGACAACCCGGCCCACCTGTACCTGTGCAGCCGCTCCATGGTCCCTACGCATAACAGCACCCTCGCCCTGGACTTCGCCCGGGCCTGCTCGATCAGGAACAACCTGCCCAGCGTGATCTTCTCGCTGGAGATGGGCCGCAACGAGATCGCGATGCGGCTGCTGTCCGCCGAGGCGCGGGTGGCGCTGCACCACATGAGGTCGGGCAGCATGACGGACGAGGACTGGAACCGGCTGGCGCGCCAGATGCCCGATGTCACGGGCGCGCCGCTGTACATCGACGACTCGCCGAACCTGACGATGATGGAGATCCGCGCCAAGTGCCGCCGCCTCAAGCAGCGCAACGACCTGCGGCTGGTCGTCATCGACTACCTCCAGCTGATGCAGTCGGGCGGCTCGCGCCGTCCCGAGAGCCGTCAGCAGGAGGTCTCGGAGATGTCCCGGAACCTCAAGCTGCTGGCCAAGGAGCTGGAGGTGCCGGTGATCGCGCTCTCCCAGCTCAACCGCGGCCCCGAACAGCGCACCGACAAGAAGCCGATGGTCTCGGACCTGCGCGAATCGGGCTCCATCGAACAGGATGCCGATATGGTCATCCTGCTGCACCGCGAGGACGCCTACGAGAAGGAGTCGCCGCGGGCGGGTGAGGCGGACCTGATCGTGGCCAAGCACCGCAACGGCCCGACGGCGACGATCACCGTGGCCTTCCAGGGGCACTACTCGCGCTTTGTGGACATGGCCCAGACCTGACCCGACCTGACCCGACCTGACCTGACCGGGCGCGGTGCCCGCCCCGGGGCCCGGTGTCGGTGGGGCCTGCGATGCTGGCCGGCATGACCTCGACCCCGTGGACGCTGCTGGACATCGACCGCGCCCTGCGCGCGAGCTGGTCCGCCGACACCTGCTGTCCGTCCGACGGCACCCGTATCGCATGGAGTCCGGACAACCCGGCCTGGGGGCACTGCGACATCACCTCCCTGGTCGTCAACGATCTGCTGGGCGGCGAACTGGTGCTCGGAGAGGTGTTCCACGCAGTCGAGCGGGAGGGCTACCACTGGTGGAACCGGCTGCCGAACGGGATCGAACTCGACCTGACGCGCGAGCAGTTCGTCAGGGGTGAGACGGTCACCGAGGGGCGGGCGGTGGAGCGGCCCGCCGGGCGGACGCGCCGTCGCTGGGAGGAGTATCTGGTGCTGCGCGGACGTGTCGAGGGGCGTCTCGGCCCGCTGCCGCCGGTGCCGGGTACATGAGGCGCGCCCGTCCGCCGGGCGGCGCACGGGGGACGGACACGGGCACGGGTGGGAGGCCGGCGAGTTGTACGAGGAGCGGGGGTCGCGGCGGGTGGCCGGCGCCGTGGTGTGGCGCCGGGAGGCCCCCGCGCGGCCGCGGCGGGCGCGGGTGCTGCCGGACGGGTGCATGGACCTGATCCGGACGGGCGGCGGGTTGCTGGTGGCCGGGCCGGACACCAGGGCCCAGCTGACCGACGACCTGCCGGGGGCCGGCTATGTGGGGCTGCGTTTCCCGCCCGGCACCGGGCCGCGGGTCCTGGGCGTACCGGCGTACGAGCTGCGTGACGCGCGGGTGCCGCTGGAGGCGCTCTGGCCGGAGCGCGAGGTGCGGGAGCTGGCCGAGCGGATGGCCGAGCGGATGGCGGGTGCCCGGAGCGGGGCCGCGGTGCTGGAGGAGGTGTCGGCGGTTCGGCTGCGGCGGGCACCGGACGATCCGCTGACGGCGGCGGTGGCGGCCGGGCTGCGGGCCGGCGTGAGCGTCGCCGAGGTGGCGCGCGGAGTGGGGCTGAGCGAGCGGCAGCTCCACCGCCGCTCGCTGGCGGCCTTCGGCTACGGGCCCAAGACCCTGGCCCGGGTGCTGCGGTTCCGGCGGGCTCTGCGCCTGGTCCGCGGCGGCGTGCCGCCGGCGTCGGCCGCGGCCGGTGCCGGATACGCGGACCAGGCGCATCTGTCGCGCGAGGTCAGGGCGCTGGCCGGGGTTCAGCTCTCGGTGCTGCTGTCGGAGGGCCGCCCGCCGGAGGGCTGAGAGCCGGGCGCGCCGTCCGGCAGCGGGGCGAAGAGGGAGACCCCGTTGCCGTCGGGGTCGAGGACGATGGCGTACCGCTGCCCCCAGAAGGCGTCCCAGGGCTCCTTGTGGCCGGTGTACCCGGCCCGCGTCAGTTCGGCGTACTGCCGGTCGACGTCGGCCGGATCGTCGCAGGCGAAGGCGAGTTCGACGCGGCCGCCGCCGCTGGGCGGGGTCCAGGAGGGATCGAAGGAGCGGATGGTCTCGACGGTGTCCCAGGCGATGCGCAGGCCGCCGGGCAGCGGGGCCTCCACATGGGGCTGTTCTTCGGCGCCTGCGGGGATGTCGAGTCCGAGGCGGCGGTAGAACGCGAGCGAGGCGGCCATGTCGGAGGTGACCAGGCCGACGAGATCGATACGGGGTGCCATACGGCCATGTTGGGGCGTCGCCGGGCCGGAGGTCTTGAAGGAATCGGACGTGTCCGGCGGACGGCCCGGCGGGCGGCCAGGTGCGGACGGAACCGGGCCGGTGCCGCCGCACGGGGCGGCATAGGGTGCCGGTCATGAGCGACTTCGGTATACGCCCCGCGACGGCGGACGACCTGCGGGCCATCGTGGACATGCTCGCCGACGACCCGCTGGGCGCCCGCCGCGAGTCGCCGGGTGACCTCGCCCCCTACCGCGAGGCGTTCGCGGAGATCGCCTCCGACCCCCACCAGCACCTGGTCGTCGCGGTCCGCGACGGCCGGGTCGTCGGCACGCTCCAGCTCACCGTCATCCCCGGGCTGTCGCGGCGCGGTGCGAGCCGTGCGCTCATCGAGGCCGTGCGCGTCCACTCCGGCGAGCGCGGCGGGGGTCTGGGCACCCGGCTGATCGAGTGGGCGATCGAGGAGGCGCGGCGCCTGGGCTGCGCCCTGGTCCAGCTCACCTCCGACGCCACCCGCGCGGAAGCCCACCGCTTCTACGAGCGGCTGGGTTTCACGGCCTCGCACGTGGGGTTCAAACTGGCGCTCTGAGCCCCCGCCGGCTCCTTCCGCCGCTAAACTGCGCGAGGCCCGAAGCCGCAACTTCCGCTTGCGACTTCGGGCCTCCGCGCGCGGTCGCACCGCACACACCGGTCGTTGCCGGCCGTGCAGGTCGTCAGCGCAGCACCTGGAGCGCCGTCCCCGTGCTCCACGCCTCCAGCAGTGCGCGGTGCACGGCGGTGATGCCGTGGCGGGCCGCGAGGCCGAGTGCGGCGGGGGTGAACGTGGAGGTGGTGACGAACAGGGCCACCTCCGCCTCGTGTTCGAGCTTCGCCATCCCGGCGAACTCCCACATCGCCGCGCTCTCCACGGCCCGGTGCGGTGCGGAGTGCTCGCACCGCACCACCAGCCGCCGCCCGTCGGCGGTGTGCCCGACGAGGTCGGTGACCAGGCCGCTGCCGGAGCCGGTGCTCGTCACGGTGCATCCGTCGCGGCGGCAGAGCCCGGCGACGTGGTCCTCGAACTCGCGCCGGCCCATCGTGTCCATGGCCGTCGCCGCTGCCGTCGCCGCTCCTGTGAGTTCTCGCTCCTGGAGGGTCCGCTTGACGCGTTCGAGGTCCTCGCGGATCGCGGTCAGCTCCCGGCGCTGCTCGCCGGAGGCGTGGATTAGGTGGTTCAGCATCGGGACGATGGTCTGCCCGATGAGCCGGCCCGCGGTCCGGGTGCTGATGCGAGTGATGCGCTCGTCCAGGGCGTCGAGGTCGATGTGGAAAAGGTTTTCCACAGGCCGGGGGCGGGCGTTCCGCTCGGCGTCCAGCAGGTAGGCACGCACCTGACGTGCGACGATGCTGTCGCGCAGCAGCATCGCGACGTTCAGGACGGTGCGCCGGGAGAAGACCGCGACGGAGCGGGTGCGCGGACTGATTCCACTGAGGTCCTTGAAGGACCTCAGTTCCTGGCCCGTCAACAGGCGGTAACCATTGGATTCGAGCTCATCACGGTGGTCCTTCACGAGAGACTTGACGGCTTCAAGGCCCACCTCGAAGTAATCAGCCACCATCCGCGTCGTGACATGCATCCCGTCCGGGAGGACGGTGAGTGCCTTCACCTTGTCCAGCGCGCCCGTGTGTTCGGCCACGCTCTCGCGCAGTGTCCTCGACTCCAGCAGGACTTCCTCGTTCACCATCACTGTTCCCTCCGTCCGGGCGTCACCCCGATGGCGCAGCCCCTCACCGGGAGAACGAGTCGAAACATGTGAAGACACGATCGAATGGCATGAAAGCGTGCGAAGTTCCGCACCGGTTGTCCACACCCCTGCGGCCCGGGGCCGCGGCCGGCGCGGTGGAAAACGCTGGCCCCGGCCGGTGTCGCCGGGGAGAGTGGGCGGATGAGTGATTCCAGTGCGGACATGGACGGAGAACTGCTGCCGGAGACCCGTCGCGCGCTCCTCCACAGGATGGCCGTCGCCCAGGCCGAGGGCCGGGTGCCGTCGGCGATCGGGGCCGTGGTGCGGGACGGGCGGACGGTGTGGACGGGGGTGCGCGGCGGTGCGGTCGGCCCGCCCGGCACGGCGGGGGAGACGGAGGGCGGGCCGACCGCGGACACCCGGTACCGGATCGGCTCGATCACCAAGACGTTCGTCGCCGTGCTGGTGATGCGGCTGTGCGACGAGGGGCTGCTGGACCTGTCCGACCCGCTCGGCGAGCATCTGGAGGTGCCCGCCGGGGCCGGGGAGGAGGTGGCCCGGGCGACGGTCGCCCAGTTGCTGTCCCACTCGGCCGGGCTGGCCGCCGAGCCGCGTGGCCCCTGGTGGGAGCGGACGCCCGGCGAACTGCGCCCCGGGCCGGCCGACCTGTTCGGCGAGCGGCCCGTGCGGCATCCGGCCGGCCGGCGGCACCACTACTCCAACCTCGGCTACGCGCTGCTGGGCTCCCTGGTGGAGCGGCTGCGCGGCGCGCCCTGGTACGAGGTGCTGCGTGAGGAGGTGCTCGGTCCGCTGGGCATGGACCGTACGACGCCGCTGCCGCGGGAGCCGTACGCCCGGGGGTGGGCCGTGCATCCGTGGGCGGACGCGGTGCTGCCCGAGCCGCTCGCGGACACCGGGCTGATGGCGCCGGCCGGGCAGTTGTGGTCCACGGCCGGGGACCTGTGCCGATTCGCGGCGTTCCTGGCGGCGGGCGACGAGAGGGTGCTGGGCGCGGAGAGCCTGGCGCGGATGCGGACACCGGCGGTGGCGCCGGAGGCCGAGTCCTGGGACCAGGCGTACGGGCTGGGGATGCAACTGGTGCGTTCCGGCGGGCGGTTGCTGGCCGGGCACACCGGTTCCATGCCGGGTTTCCTCGCGGCGGTGTGGACCGCTCCCGGGGAGCGGCTGGCGAGTGTGGCGCTGGTCAACGCGACCTCGGGACTGCCGGTGGGCGGTCTGGCGGCCGATCTGCTGGGGATCGTCGCCGAGCGCGAGCCGTCCTTCCCCGAGCCGTGGCGTCCGCGTTCGCAGGCCGGTCCGGATCTGCTGGCGCTGACGGGGCCGTGGTACTGGGGGCCGTCGGCCTTCGCGCTGCGGGTGCGCGAGGGGCGGGCGCTGGAGCTGGTCCCGGTCGGCGGCGCGGGGCGGGCCTCGCGCTTTAGGCCGGAGGCGGACGGCACCTGGACGGGGCTGGACGGCTACTACGCGGGCGAGACGCTGCGGGTGATGCGCGGGGCGGGAGGGGAGGTGACCCATCTGGATCTGGGCACGTTCGTCCTCACCCGGGCTCCCTACGACCCGGAGGCGCCCGTTCCGGGTGGTGTGGATCCGCAGGGGTGGCGCGCGGAGTGAACTCCGCGCCCCGGCCCGGGTGCCCGCCCGGGCCGGGGCCGGGGCGTCAGCCCAGCGCCACCGAGTAGGGGGCGAACCGCAGGCCGGGGTCGCCGGGGACGTCGGGTGCCCCGTGCACCATCACGGTGGTGGTGAAGTCCCCGTCCAGGCCGCCCGAGCGCAGCCAGTCCACCAGCCCCCGGTGGTGGAGGTCGGCGTCGTAGCGGACCGGGCCGCCGGTGCGGGAGGCGAGTTCGGTGATCAGGGCCCGGGCGGTGGTCTCGTCCTCCGCGACGACCGGGCCGATCACGGTGGTGCCCTCGTTCGGCCAGGCGGCCGCGAAGCCGGCGATCCCGCCGGGGCCGGCATGGGAGGCGGCGACGACGAAGTGGTCGGCGAAGGACGGCAGCCGGGCGATCAGATGGGTGCGGTCGGCGCCGAAAGCCCGTGCGTCCAGGGCGAGTACGGCGGGCAGATCGGCGGCGGCGGCGTCGCGTACGGGGACGGGAGGGCCCGGGGAGCGGGCGGGGGCGAGGCGGCCGGTGAGCATGACGGTGGTGCCGACGGTGGTGAAGCCGAGCTCCTCGTAGAGGGGGCGGCCGTTGGAGGTGGCGGTCAGGAACGCGACGGCGTCCCCGGCCTCCTCCAGCGCGTGCCGCATCAGATGGCGGCCCAGGCCCCGGCGGGCGTGGCGCTCGGCGACCAGCACCATGCCGACGCAGGTGTGGGCCCGGGAGTCCGGGGAGCCGGGCCGCGGTCCGTAGGAGGTGAGGACGCAGGCGCCGATCAGGCCGCCGCGAGGGTCGTCCCCGGGGGCGTCGATGCCGTGGCCCTGCCCCGCGGTGAGCAGCAGCCGCCATTTGTGCTTCTCGCGCGTCCAGCCGCGGTCGGCGGCGAGGTCGAGGCAGGCGGGCAGATCGGCGAGGGTGAGGCGGCGGACGGGCGGAAGCGGAGCCGGGGGCCGGATGTGGGCGGACGTCACGGGTGCCCAGCCTGACCGACGGACGGCGGGACGGCCACCGGTTTACGCCTCCCCCGCCGCGTGCCCGCAGCCGTGGGCGCGGCCGCGGGCGCGGGGAACACCCCGGAACTGTCCGGGTACACGCTTTCGCCGCTTTTCCGGGCGCGTCCGGCCGGAATCCGCAAGCCGGTTGGAAAGGGTGCGGGCCGCTCTGGAAAACTGCGCACAGAACACTCTCCGACGCTTTCTGTGACCGTGTCCGGAAAAGTGAAGATAACGTATGGAGAGTGTGCCGGACTCGGGGTGGCGGATCCTGCGGGGAGAAGCCCCCGGCCGCGCCTCCCGTGCCGCGACCGACAGTTGTGGCATGGTGATCGCCGCTGGTGGGCGTGGTGGGGAGGCTTCATCCGGCCGCTCCGCGCAGGGGGTACGCGCCGGGAGCGGGCGCAGCGCAATTCAGCGGGGTGCCGGAGTCCGCGGAATTCGGTGGAAGTCCTGCCGGGGCTTGTGTATCGATCGTGCACCGGTATGGTCGAGACCGCGTATCACCGCTCACGCATATCCGCGGCCGATGAAACGGGGGCTCTGCCCAGGTGGTTTCCGCTCTGTAAGTGACCGGACCGATCGGAAGATGTACGAGGCGAGACAGACCATGGCCACTACGTCGGCGGGCAACGGAACTCCCCAGCGCGCGGCCGGTGGGCCGCCCACCGCCGGCGGCGGAAGTGGTGGAGGCGGCGACCGGGGCTGGTTCGCGCCGAAGCGGGGAGAGGAGCGAACGGCACCACCGTCCCGCCCCGGGCCCGTACCCGCGCCGGGGCCCGCGCCCTCCGCGCCCGGACCGGTCCCGGAGTTCACCGCCAACCCCGGCTACGGGCGCTTCGAACCCTCCCGCGACGCGACGCTGATACGCCGCGTCCTGGAGGAGGTCGAGCCGGTCTCCCAGGCGCTCACCTCGTACTTCTACGCCCTGCTGTTCACCCGGAACCCGGGGGTGCGCACGCTGTTCCCCGCCGCCATGGACGCCCAGCGCGACCGGCTGTTCAAGGCGCTGCTCACCGCCGCCGGACTGATCGACGAGCGCCGCACGCTGGTGGAGTACCTCTCCCATCTCGGCCGCGGCCACCGCAAGTACGGCACCCGACCCGAGCACTACCCCGCCGTCGGCGAGTGCCTGATCGACGCGCTGGCCCGCTACGCCCCGCGCACCTGGGGCGAGGAGGCGGAGGCCGCCTGGGTGCGCGCCTACACGGCCATCTCCCAGATCATGATCGACGCCGCGGCCGAGGACGAGCGCAGGGCGCCGGCGCTGTGGCACGCCGAGGTGGTCTCGCACGAGATGCGCACCTCCGACATCGCCGTCATCACCGTCCGGCCGGACCAGCCCTATCCGTTCCTGGCCGGCCAGTACGCCAGTGTCGAGACGCCCTGGTGGCCGAAGGTGTGGCGGCAGTACTCCCTGGCCTGCGCCCCGCGCTCGGACGGGCTGCTGGTCTTCCACGTCAAGGCGGTGCCCGCGGGCTGGGTCTCGCGCGCGCTCGTCCACCGGGCCCGCCCCGGCGACGTGGTGCGGCTGGGCGGGCCGGCCGGTTCGATGACGGTGGACCACTCCTGCGGCAACGGCCTGCTCTGCCTGGGCGGCAGCACGGGCATCGCGCCCATCAAGGCGCTGGTCGAGGACGTCGCCGGGCACGGCCGCGCCCGCCCGGTGGAGGTGTTCTACGGCGCCCGCAGCGATCTGGACCTGTACGACCTGGACACTCTGCGCGAGATGGAGCGGAGGCTGTCTTGGCTGTCGGTCCGCCCGGTGGTCGAGGGGCCGTCGGGCGGGATCACCGGCCGGCTTCCGGACGCGGTACGGCAGGGCGGGCCGTGGCACGCCTTCGACGGCTATCTGTCCGGCCCGCCGGGGATGATCCGCAGCGGGCTGGAAGCGCTGGTGGGGGTGGGGATCCCCTCCGACCGGATACGGCACGACTCCCTCGGCGGACTGGTCGCACAGCGGAGTTGAGCCCTGCGGGGCCGGTGCCCGCGGGGCCCGCGGCCTCCTGCGGGCCGGGGAGCGGCGGGCGGACGAAGCGGACGCGACAGCGAGACAGAACGGAAACCACCACGTGAACCACGACGTGGACGCGACGGAAGCGGTCGACGCCACCATGACGCTCAGGACGGTGCACCCGGTCCACACGGCGCCCGTGCCGGACCACCGTGCCGGCCCGGCACGCCCGGCATGGGCGGTGGACGAGCCGGAGGGCACGGCGCCGGCCGGGCGGCACCGGCAGGCGGCAGGCTTCGCCCCCTCCC
>NZ_JAKMAY010000390.1:0-4479 GCF_022015835.1 Streptomyces sp. ICN903
GCGCCCACCCGGCCACCAGGCCGTTCACCCGAACGGCCGCCCCGCCCGGGGCACTAGGCTCGCACCCATGTCACGCATCGACGGCCGCACAGCCGAACAACTCCGCCCCGTCACCATCGAACGCGGCTGGAGCAAGCACGCCGAAGGCTCCGTCCTCATCTCCTTCGGCGACACCCGCGTCCTCTGCACCGCCAGCGTCACCGAAGGCGTGCCCCGCTGGCGCAAGGGCAGCGGCGAGGGCTGGATCACCGCCGAGTACGCCATGCTCCCCCGCTCCACCAACACCCGCGGCGACCGCGAATCCGTCCGCGGCAAGATCGGCGGCCGCACCCACGAGATCTCCCGCCTCATCGGCCGCTCACTGCGCGCCGTCGTCGACCTCAAGGCCCTCGGCGAGAACACCGTCGTCCTCGACTGCGACGTCCTCCAGGCCGACGGCGGCACCCGCACCGCCGCCATCACCGGCGCCTACGTCGCCCTCGCCGACGCCCTCGCCTGGGCCCGCGACAACAAACTCGTCCGCGCCAAGGCCCAGCCGCTGACCGGCACCGTCTCCGCCGTCAGCGTCGGCATCGTCGACGGCACCCCCCTGCTCGACCTCCGCTACGAGGAGGACGTCCGCGCCGAGACCGACATGAACGTCGTCTGCACCGGTGACGGCCGCTTCGTCGAAGTCCAGGGCACCGCCGAGGGAGTCCCCTTCGCCCGCACCGAACTCGACGCCCTCCTCGACCTCGCCGTCGCCGGCTGCGCCCAACTCGACGGCGCCCAGCGGCACGCACTGGACACCGGGGCGCTGCCCCCGGCCTGACCCGGTCCGGCCCTCGGCCCCCGCCGCAGCCGCCCCGGGCCTTCCGGGCCCTCCCGGTGACACCCATGAGAACGCGGGCGGGACGCGGAACTTTGCGAGCGCTTTACGCGTCCTACAGGGCACGGGCCGTACGGGTCGAGCCGTACGGCCCGTCCAGACACAGGAGACCACGCCGCATGCGCAGACGGACCACCCTCGCCGCCCTCGCCCCCGTCCTCCTCGCCCTCCCCCTGACGGGCTGCGGCGCCGTCCAGAACGCACTGGACTGCGCCAACACCGCCGTCGTCGTGGTGGACAGCGCCAACGCCCTCCAGCAGGCGGTCGCCGACGGCGTCGAGAACCCGGCCGAGGTGGACCGGTCCCTGAACCGCATCAACGAGAACCTCGACAAGATCGTCGAGAACACGGACAACGCCGACATCGCCCGGGTCGCCGAGGACATGCGGCAGGCCGCCGACAACGTCCGCGAGTCCGTCGAGCAGGGCAAGGCCCCCGACGTCGGCCCCGTCGTCGACGCCGCCGACGAACTGACCCAGGTCTGCACCTCCGGCTGACGGACCCCGGCCGGCAGGCTCCGGGCCGACGGGCTGCGAGTCGGCGGGCTGCCGGGCTGCGAGCCGGCGGGCTGCGAGTCGGCGGAACCCGGGTTCCGGCCCGATCCCCGGCCCGCCCGGCGGTTCCGGCCGCCGCGACGGGATAATCGGTCCCCATGAGCCAGCGCCTGATCCTCGCCACCCGCAACGCCCACAAGGTCCGAGAACTGGAGGCCATCCTCTCCGCGGCCGGACTGGACCTCACCCTGGTCGGCGCCGACGCCTACCCCGAGGTCCCGGACGTCAAGGAGACCGGCCTCACCTTCGCCGAGAACGCACTCCTCAAGGCACGCACCCTGGCCAGGGCCACCTCGGTGCCCGCCGTGGCCGACGACTCCGGCCTGTGCGTCGACGTCCTCGGCGGAGCCCCCGGCATCTTCTCCGCCCGCTGGGCCGGACGCCACGGCGACGACCGGGCCAACCTCGACCTGCTCCTCGCCCAGCTCTCCGACATCGACGACCCCCACCGCACCGCGCACTTCGCCTGCGCGGCCGCCCTGGCCCTGCCCGACGGCACCGAACGCGTCGTCGAGGGCCGCCTGGCCGGCACCCTCCGCCGTGAGCCCGCCGGCACCGGCGGCTTCGGCTACGACCCGATCCTCCAGCCCGAGGGCGAGACCCGCACCTGCGCGGAACTGAGCCCGGACGAGAAGAACGCCATCAGCCACCGCGGCCAGGCCTTCCGCGCCCTCGCCCCGGTGGTCCGCGAACTCCTGGGCTGACGGCCGCAAAGTAACGGCCTGCTTCCTTCGAATCGAAGGAAGCAGGCCGTTTTCTCCTATGAGCCCGGTGGGACTCGAACCCACGACATACCGGACCTAAACCGGCACTCTCTAGCCAGCTGGAGTACGGGCTCGGGGGCTACTGTACTGGGTTCCGCACGGAGCGCGGTCACCTGCCCGATGGGTCCTCACCGCCTGGAGCCGTCGGCGAACGTCCGTGTCTGGCTGTGGCACGACGGGCAGAGATACCGCAGATTGCCGATCCGGTTGTCCAGACGGTCGCCGTTGACGTGGTCGATCTCCAAGACCAGCTTCCGGCCGCGCCACAGGGGCCCGGTGCCGCATTCGCGGCAGGCATATGGAACCCCCTTCTCCTGAAGTGCTCTGTGCAGCAGGGACCGCCTCGCCCGAGGTGAGCCCGGTTCGAGCCGCCGCAGAATCTCATCGGCGGATTTGCGGTGTGGTGACGGCCGGTTGCGGTAGTGCGCCTGGCCGGTGAAGTGGGATGTCGAGAGTCCGTATGCCCTGATGGCTTTTTTGACCCGGGCCCGCGAGGCGCCGGAGACGGACAAGCCGAGGGCGCGGACGACTTGGGCGATGCTGGAGGACTCTGACACCGCGAGCCGGAGTGTTTGTTCGTCGATGGTGCTGGAGCGACCGCCATGGGCCTCGGCGAAGTGGGAGGTGTCGATACCGAAGTGCGCCAGTCTGCGCCTCAGATGGCCGAACAGGCTGCTGTAGGGCCTGACGCCGAGGTACTCGGCCATCTCGTGAAGAGAGGACGAGCGCACGGCTGCATCCTCCAGCACCGTGCTGGTGTAGTCGGTTCGGGAGGATGGCGGCAGTGATTCGTCCGTGAAGTGCGAGGTGTCGATCTCGTAGTGGGACAGGCGGCTGCGCAGATAGCGCAGCGAAACGGTGTTGAGCGGTTGCCCCATGCGGCGCAGCATGTCCACGGGGCTCGCGGCCTCGGCGGCGACAGTCGTGAGCTTCTGCCGTGTGTATCCCAGGCGGCAGTAGGACATGGTTCTCTCCTACCGGGCCGCCGCGCGCCGCTTGCGGCCACGGAACGTGTCGGTGACCGCATGGCAATTGGGGCAGAGCAGTCGCAGGTTCCCGGGGCGGTTGTCCCACCAGTCGCCGTTGAGGTGGTCGACTTCCAAACGCAGCGGTTTACCGTTCCAGCCGGGGCCGATGCCGCATTCAGCGCACTCCTCGGAGACGCCCTGCTGCCTTACGAGTAGACGACGCAGTCGTTCCCCGGGGACGCGTCCATCTGCCGGACTGCCCAGGACGAGCCGGTCACCGAGAGAACCCCTGGGGCGGCGTGGGCGCACGGCCGTGAAGTGTGAGGTGTCGATACCCAGGGCGGCGATGCGGCGGCTGATGTGTGCCTGGTTGCCACCCACAGGAGCGATTCCCAGTCGGCGGACCACCTCGGCGATGCTCGACGACTCGCTTACCAACTCGCGTAGTTGTCGCTCGGTGTGCCGCACTCCCTCCCGTTCGAGGTGGGTGGCGTCGATGCCCCACCGTTCCAGCAGGCCTCGGACGTAGCGTCGCCGACCGTTGGTCGGAACTCTGCCGAGGCGGGTGATCGCCTCGGAGAGGGTGGCCGACGCGCGGACGGCCTCGGCGAGTGATTCGCGGGTGTACTCGGTGGCCATGGCCCCTCCCCCTGTGAACCGTCCGCGCCGTGGTCGTTCGGTCTTCTGTCGCGGACTCGCACTGGTCAACGAACGGCGCGCGGGGTGGTTACGCCGGGTGGGAGAGGGGCCCGGCGGGCTCAGAGGGAGAGGTCCCGGATGAGCTTGGCGACGTGGCCGGTGGCCCTGACGTTGTACAGCGCCCGCTCGACCTTCCCCTCCTCGTCGACGACCACCGTGGAGCGGATGACGCCGGTGACGGTCCTGCCGTACATCTTCTTCTCGCCGAAGGCGCCGTAGGCCTCCAGTACCTTCTTCTCCGGGTCGCCGACGAGGGTGACCCTCAGGTTCTCCTTCTCGCGGAACTTCGCGAGCTTCTCGGGCTTGTCGGGGGAGACGCCGATCACGTCGTAGCCCGCGCCGGCGAGGAGGTCGAGGTTGTCGGTGAAGTCGCAGGCCTGCTTGGTGCAGCCGGGGGTGAGGGCGGCGGGGTAGAAGTAGACGATCACCTTGCGTCCGGCGCGGTCGGAGAGCGAGACGGGGTTGCCGTCGGCGTCGGGCAGGGTGAAGGCCGGGGCGGTGTCGCCGGGTTGCAGTCGCTCGCTCATCGGTACTCCTCGGGCGGGGCTCGCGGTCCCATGGTCGGGGCCGCGGTCGGGGCCGTTATCGGTTCGAAAGCCTAGCCACGGGGTGTGACGGGGGTGGCG
>NZ_JAKMAY010000391.1:0-4477 GCF_022015835.1 Streptomyces sp. ICN903
GGCCCCGGCGACCCCTTCAGCCCCGCCGTCGGCGTCCGAAGCGCCCGCCGTGCCGCCCGCCGAGGAACTGGACGCGATGCGGCGGCTCACCGAGGACCTCAGCAGCTCCCTGTCCGGGGCCGCCGACCGTCCCGCCTTCCACGACGCCGAGCAGGCCGCGCGGGTGATCGAGGAGCTCACCGCCGCGGTCCGCAACATCGCCCTGTGCCTGAACGGCACCAACCTCCGCACCCGCCCCTGAGAGCGGGATCCCCGGAGGCGGGCCCGTCGGAGACGGGCGGCGGCGCTCAGCCCAGCCGGCTGAGCGCCAGGACGGCCAGGTCGTCGCGGAGCCGCTCGCCCCACCAGGAGTGGGCGTCCTCCAGCAGGGCGGCCACCACGCGGTCGGCGGGACGCCCGTCGGCGGGCGCCGACGGGCGTCCGGCGAGCAGGGCGGAGAGGTCCTCGGGCTCGCGGCGGTCCTCCGCCCCGGCGCCCTCGGTGAAGCCGTCGGTGTAGAAGACCAGGGTCTCGCCCGGCCGCAGCTCCACCTCGGTCACCGGGTGGTGCAGCTCGTCCAGGACGCCCAGCAGCGGGCCGCGCACCTCCAGCGGCACGGCACGGCCGTCGGCGCGGCGCAGCAGCGGGGCGGGGTGTCCGGCGGAGGCGATGCGGACGCGGGCGGTGCCGGAGGGGCCCGAGGTGGCCGCCGGATCGGAGGGCGGCTCCAGAACGGCGTAGGCGAGGGTGCAGAAGGGGGTGTTCTGGCGCCGCAGCGCGTTGTTGACCAGGCCCAGGACGTGCTCGGGATCGGTGGTGTGCTGGGCCGCCGCCCACAGGGTGTGGCGGACCAGGCCGGTGATGGCCGCGGCGCCGGGCCCCTTGCCGCAGACGTCGCCCAGGGCCAGGACGTACCGGCCGTCGGGGGCGGCGAAGGCGTCGTAGAAGTCCCCGCCGATGTGCAGGCCGCTGCCGAAGGGGTGGTAGCGGGCGGCGAGGTCAAAACCGGGCAGCTCGGGCAGGCGGGGCGGGAGCAGCGGGCGCTCCAGGGCCTGGGTGGTGGCGCGCAGCCGGTGCAGCAGGCGGTCCCGCTGGATGCCGACCGCCACCTGGTCGGCGATGTTCTCCAGGATGGACAGTGTGGAGCCGGGCAGGGCCAGCCGGGTGCTCAGGGTCAGCACACCGATCAGCTCCCCGCCGGAGACCAGCGGATAACCGGCGAAGGAACCCGCCGGGCGACCGGACCCGGCGCGCCGGCCGTCGGGGGGCGTGAGGTCCAGATGGGGGCGCTTGTGGTCGACGATCCGCCCGACCAGTTCCTCGTCCGCGTGTCCGGGGTGGAGGCGGTCGGCGGCTGTGGTGCGGTCGACGTCGGCGCAGGCGGCGGGCTCGGGTCTGCCGGACGGCGTCAGGGTCCACAGGCAGGCGCGGTCGGCGCCCAGCCGGTCCGCGGTGGCCCGTACGCAGCGGTGCAGGCGCTCGGCCAGCGGCCCGGAGGCCGTCATGGCGGCGGCGACCTCCGCGCTGAGCAGGGCGTGGCCGGTGCGCTCGGCGAGTTTGCGCTGCGCGTGCAGGCGGTCGGTGACGTCCTCGGCGAGCACCAGGACGCGCTCGCGGCCCCCGGAGTCCGTCACCTTCTGGGGGGCTATGCGCATGGCCTGCGAGGTGCCGTCGGATCTGGTGCGCTCGAAGACCACGTCGGGGCCGGGCGCGGACTGCTCCCGGGCGGTGGCCAGGTGCTGCCGCAGCGTGGCGCGGGCGTCCGGCGGGAACAGGTCGGCCAGCGGACGGCGGAGCGAGCCGTGGTCGTCCAGCTCCAGGACGTCCGCGGCCCGGTGGTTCCAGGCGAGCACCGCGCCGTCGTCGTCCAGCATGAGCGCGCCGATCGGGGCCTGGGTGAGGAACTCGCCCAGCAGCCGCTCCCCCAGCTGCCGGCCCATCACCGTGCCGGTGACGAGCTGCCGCTGGGCGGCGGCCCGCACCGCGGTCTCGGCGCGGCGCCGGGTCACGCCCTCCAGCAGTTCGCGGGCCGTCTGCGGCAGCAGGTCGGCCCGCGCGTCCGGGATCCGGCGCACGAGGTCGGCGGAGAAGAGTATCGGCAGCGTGGTGAGCCGGGAATCGGTGGCGGAGGTGGCGACCACCACCGCCGCCAGGTCCGCCGGATGGGGACGCAGCGCGTGGATCAGGCCGACCGGGGACGGCACCCGGCGGCCCACCACCACCACGGCGGGCCGGCGTTCGCCGGGCGTCCCCTCGGTGTGCTCCAGGACGCTCGCGGACGTGACGTGGACCAGTTCGGCCTCCTGGCCGGACGCGGCCTCCCTGCCGAACGCGGCCTCGAAGTCCTCCGCGGTCTCGGGGAGGACGTCCACCAGCAGGATGCGGGTTCTCTCTGCGGACATCGTCAGTACCCCGTCAGCCTTCCAGCAGCGGTTCGTCCAGCAGCGCCTTGCCGGCCCACACCCGCAGTACGTCGGTGACCGGGGCCATCACATGGGCGGCGCGGGCGTCGCGCAGCATCCGCTGCAGCGGCGAGTCCGTCCCGTAGCCGATCCCGCCGACCAGGGTCAGGGCGTCGTTCACGGTGGCCTCGGCCGCGTCGGCGACCTCGGCCTTGGCCGAGGCCAGTCCCGGCAGGGCATCGGGGCCGCCGAGCTCCGCCTCGGCGGCGGCCTGGTAGATCAGCCGCCGGGTGCGCTCCACCCGGGCCCACATCGTGCCCAGCCGGTGCTGCACGACCGGGTTGCCGGCCAGGGTGTGGCCTGCGCGCGTGCGCCGCCGCATCAGATGGGCGCGGGTCTCCTCCAGGGCGGCCGCGGCGACGCCCAGGTAGGTGCCGGACATGGCCATCAGGAAGTAGGGGGCGACGACGTTGAACATGTACCAGATCTCGTCGCCCTCCTGCCCCAGCAGGCACTCGGCGGGGATCTCCACCCCGGGCAGCTCCAGGCCGCGCGAGGCGTTGCCCCGCATGCCGAAGCCGTGCCACTCGGGACCCCACTGAAGGCCGGGCGTACCGGCGTCGACGACCGTGCAGGAGAACTGGCCGGGCGGCGTCCTCGGCCCCACGGCGATCGTGGACAGGACGTAGGAGTCGGCGTGGCCGCCGTTGGTGACGAAGCTCTTGGAGCCGGTCAGCCGCAGCCGGTCGCCGCCGGGGTGCCCGACGCGTTCCATGCGCGTCTGCGGCAGCCAGAACTCGCCGCCCGTCCCGGGCTCCGACAGGGCCAACGTCGTCAGGTGCTCTCCGGCGGCGATGGGCTCCAGGTACCGCTCCCGCTGGACGGTGTCGGACTGGGCGGCGATCACCGCCGAGCCGACCAGGTGCATGCCGAAGCAGATCGACGTCGAGGCGCAGGCCCGGCCCGTCGCCTCGCCGACCTGCGCCACGGCCAGCAGCCCGTGCCCCATGCCGCCGGAGTGCTCGGGCACCACCAGCCCGCCCAGCCGGGCCAGCAGGGCCGCCATGCCCTCCTTCGGCCACCGCTGCTCCGCGTCGACCGCCGCGGCCTGCGGGGCCAGGACCTCCTCGGAGATCTCCCGGGCAACGGCCACCGCGGTTCCCAGTTCGATCCGCACCACCGCTGTACTCCGCTTCTTCGTACGAACCCGGTCGACAGCATCGGCGGGTGTCACGGTTTCCGGCATCCTTGCCGGACGGCAACGGTCCCGTAGCCTACTTGAGACATCTTCCGTATCGGGAGGCCAGGACTCCGGTGGGCCCGGATCCGCCCCGCGGCCCGTCCGGCACCCCGTCTCGCGGGCCCGTCCGGCGGCCCTCCGCGCCCTGCCCGCGGCAGGCGGCACCGGTGCGCTCGTGCGGGCGAACGACCAGGTCAACGGCTGCTTCCCGTCTTCCTCGCATCCGCCCCCGGGGTGGTCCGGGCCGCCGCTGCGGGTGTGCCCGGGGCCCTGCCGGAGGCGGCGGACCGCGCACATGGGGCGTGCGTCACAGCGCACGGATCTTCCCGAGCGCCCCCTTCCCTTTCCGCCCGCGCCGACCCGCGCCCGCCTGCGCCTGTCCGCACCCGTCCGCACCCGCCTCCGGCCGGGACGCGGCCGTAGGCCGGCTGCCGTACGGCCGTCGTCCGATCGGTGCGGCCGCCGCGCGGGCGCGCGCCGCCCCGGCCGGCGCGCTGGTACAACGGCGGGCGGGGGGCAGACCGCAGGCCGCAGGACGACCGGGTGGAGGCCTCGTGAACGCCATGCCGGGCAGAACGCCGGGCAGAGCACCGACCTTCGGCCGCACGGTGCCGGTCCCCGGCGGGCTCCTCGCCCCCCGGGGGATCAGAGGGCTCGCCGCCGTCGGCACCGGTGCCACGGCCGCGGCGCCGGGCTCACCGAGCGCCCTGCGGCGGGAGGCCCGCAAGCTGGCGGCCGTCTGCGCCCTGCTGGCGCTGTCCGCCGCAGTCCTGGTGCCGCTCACCCTGCCACTCGGCTGGGACGAGACGGTCTACGCCAGCCGCTTCCCCCCTTACGGCCCCCCGACCCCCTTCAG
>NZ_JAKMAY010000392.1:0-4454 GCF_022015835.1 Streptomyces sp. ICN903
GAGCGAGGAGCGCGGAGGGGAGGAGAGGGAGGAGGGGGGCGTCCCGGACGGCAGCGCGGCCGAGGTGGAGCGACTCGTCGAGCGGATGGGCTGGAACGTCACCGAGCGGTCGCCGCTGCGCGAGGCCCTGGCCGCCGGACTGCGGGCGCTGCGCGAGGTCGGCGCCGACTACGGCGCCGACGAGCTGGTGCCGTACGCCGAGCTGGCCGCCGCCACCGCCCGGCTGGACCTGGACCAGCTCGCCGGGATCGAGGACCGGATCGACATCGCCGAACGGGCCCTGGTGCTGACCGTGCTGATGGAGCCGGTCCTGGCCGCCCTGCGCCGGATGGCGCAGGAGAACGAGGCCGCGCTGCGGTACGCCGGCGGCGACGGGGAACACACCGGCGGGTGAGCCCCCGGCCGCACCGCCCGGCGCCCGCGCCCGCCTCAGTGGGGGCGGGGCCCGGCCAGTTCGTCCGGCAGTCCCGGCTCGGGCCGGGGAATCTCGCCGTAGT
The DNA here is from genome assembly GCF_022015835.1 of Streptomyces sp. ICN903. NCBI lineage: Bacteria > Bacillati > Actinomycetota > Actinomycetes > Kitasatosporales > Streptomycetaceae > Streptomyces > Streptomyces sp. ICN903. The sequence continues at coordinate 498 of NZ_JAKMAY010000392.1, forward strand.
CCTCGTCGTCCCCGTCGACGCGCAGCCGGTTGACCACCGCCTCCACCGCGGCCGGCAGCCGGGGGTGCCGGCCGCGGTGGCACTGGCTGAGCAGGTCCCGGCGGATGGCGTCCGGAAGCAGGAAGCCGTGCGGGCCGGGCACGCCGGCGGTGCTTCGAGGGGCGCGGGCGGCGGTACGGGCGCTCCCCAGCAGAGCGGCCTGCCGGCGCCAGTGGTCGGCGTCGCGGAACTCCCCCAGGCGCCGGTGGTGGAGGCAGAGGCAGAAGGCCGCGGTGCGGCTGCCTCCTCCGGCCGCGAACTGCCACCAGAACTGGGCCGCGTCCCGGTGGCCGACCAGATGGAGCAGACAGGCGAAGACCAGCGCGCCCTCGGGCTCGGTGCGCCGGTGGTCGATCAGCCGCGCCAGGCTCCCGGCCGCCCCGGGCGAACCCACCACCAGGGAGATGGCGAGGTCCAGATCGTGAGCGGCCTGTTCGTGGACAGTGCGGTAGCGCCATCCGGTGTCCGGGTTCGCCGGTGGCCGCGCGGAGGGCGGGCAGGTGGCGACGGCACGGGCGATGCGCTCCCGGGCGGCGGCCGGGTCGTAGTCGTCGTACTCGCCACCGAGGACCTCCGCCCCCTCCAGCAGCGCGTCGATCCTCCGGTGCTCCCCGGTGCCGCGCACGTTACCGCTCCCCCGTCCTGTGGTTCCTTCCCTGGCCCAGTCCGGCCGCCAGTTTCCTCTTGGCGTGCCGCACCTGCGCGCGCACGGCGACCGTACCGCAGCCCAGGTACTCGGCCACGTCCTCCTCGGGACACCCCAGTACATAGCGCAGAACGACTATGTCGTGCTGCCGTTCGGGCAGTTCGGCGATGGCCGCGTACAGGCGCAGTCCGTTCTCCAGGGCGGTGAAACCGCCTGCCGCGTCCGGCCCGCCCGGTCCGTCCGCCTCGTCCAGCAGTTCGTCCAGCAGCCGGCCGCGGCAGGCGGCCTCGAAGGCCGCGGTCTCCGCCAGCGCCGGAGCACGGCCGTCGCGGTCCAGCCACTCCCGGATCCGCTCCTTGAGCACCGCCCAGGCGTAGGCCGGGACGGACTCCTGTTCCAGTACGTGGTTCCAGTCGCTCAGCAGCTGGGCGCAGGCGGCCTCCACCACCGCCTCCGCGCCGGCGCGGCTGCCCACCTGGGTGCGGGCGTACCTCAGCCACACCCGGTGGTGGTACTCGTGGAAGGCGTCGAAGGTCAGGGTTGTCCGCCGGTTGCGGACGAGGGGTTGTGGGGGGTCGGCGTCCACGTCGACGGGGACGTTGTCAGGGGTGTTCACCGCGTGTCTTCCCGGCTCCGTGTGGGTGCTCGTCGGGTCGTCGGTCGCGGGCGTCCCGCCCCGCGGGCGCCTCGGCGCACTCCCGGTGGAGGCGACCGCCGGCGCGAGGGGACGGGACCTCGCCCGCCAAGCCAATCGGATCCTGGGCATCGTCGGACAGTGGTTTTCCCAAAAAATGGGCCCAGAGTAATAGTGGGATTACCGCCCTGGCGGACGGAGGGGACGGTACAGTACACCGCCTTCCCCAACCACCCCGCCCCACAAGCCTGTTGGGGGTCCGAAAGTGAACCGGCGAGTGCTCACGAAAGGCGTGATCAAGGTGTCCCAGACGGTCGACGGCACCACCGGCGGCGCGGACGACAGCTCGGTCGACCTGGAACTGGACCGGGCGCACTCCGCCCGCATGTACGACTACTACCTCGGTGGCCACACCAACTTCCCCGCCGACCGCGAGGCCGCCGGACGGGCCATGGCGATCTTCCCCTCCGTCCTGGTCGCCGCCCGCGCCAACCGGGAGTTCATGCACCGGGCCACCCGCTTCCTGGCCACCGCCGGCATGCGCCAGTTCCTCGACGTGGGCACCGGCATCCCCACCTCGCCCAACCTCCACGAGGTGGCCCAGGGCGTGGCGCCCGAGTCGCGGGTTGTCTACGCCGACAACGACCCCATCGTCCTCGCCCACGCCCAGGCCCTGCTGCGCAGCCACCCGGCGGGACGCACCGCCTACGTCCAGGCCGACGCCACCGATCCGGCCGCCCTCCTGGCCGCCCCCGAGGTGAGACAGACCCTCGACCTGGGCGAGCCGGTGGCGCTCAGCCTCAACGCCCTGCTGCATTTCGTGCCCGGCGAGCACCGGGCGCACGAGATCGTCGAGTACTTCAAGGACGTGCTGCCGTCCGGCAGCACCCTGGCCATCAGCCATGTCACCCCCGACTTCGACCCGGAGGGCATCGCCCGTCTGACCGAGGCCTACCGCGCCTCGGGAACCCCCGGACAGGCCCGCACCAAAGAGGAGTTCACCCGGTTCTTCAGCGGCTGGGAGCTGTTCGAACCGGGGATAACCACCTCCCACCGCTGGCGCCCCGACCCCGGCCAGACCTTCGGTGACGTCAGCGACGCCGAGGCGGCCTGCTACGCCGCGGTCGCCCGCAAGCCCTGAACCCGGGCCACCCGGCCCCGGGGCCGTCTCCCGCCGGAGGGAACGACGCCGTTCCGCTCCGGAGGAGGAATTCCGGGGAGGAATTCCGCACCGGAAAATTCTTCGGCCGGATCGGGAGAGCCCGTGCGGGAAAATCTCCCATAGCCCGGTCCACCCGGCCTGATTCGCCTTTCCCGCCCTCCCTCTCGGAGGATCTCGGACGGAATCGAGTGCGCGGAGTGCCCGGAGGGACGGAACGCGGTCGAAACGGCGCTGCGGTGACCGGCCCCCGGCACGGCGCACCCCCGGTGGCCCGCTCGGTCGAGCGGGCCACCGGGGGTGCGCGAATCGTCCGCGAACCGGTCGACGGGGCCGGTCGCCGGCCACCGCGTGCCCGAAGGACCCGTACCGGATCAGGCGTGGACGTGGCGGCGGTTGCCGCGGCCGGTCACGGCCCGGTAGACGGCCAGAACGATGACCGAGCCGATGATGGCGGCGATCCAGGTGGAGAGGTCGAAGAATCCGTCGATCGAATCGACGCCGAATATCACCTTGCCGAGGAAACCGCCGAGAAGGCCGCCCACGATACCGATCAGCATCGTGACGAGGATGCCGCCCGGGTCCTTGCCCGGCATGAGGGCTTTGGCGATCGCTCCGGCGAGCAGACCGATGAGAATCCACGCGATGATGCCCATGTCTGGGTACCTCCTTGTCGTCTTCACAGAACCGCATTGCCATGAACTCGCCAGCCAAACAAGGGAATTTCCCGGAACGCCGCAATAGGCGCGCGGAGCAGGGGTTTTCCTTCCCGGACCGGTCATTCCCCTCCCCGCGCGGCGCCCTGCCGACCGGGGTCCTCCGCAAGCGGGACGGGCCGCTGCCGCCGATCGCGCGCCGAACCGGCGCCCGGCCGTGACCCCGTGTCAGGCCGGGCCGGACGGAGCCCGGTCGGATGCCCCGGTCCCACGGCGTCGCGGTTTCACCCGTGGGCACGGAACACCGGCCGAGTGGTACACCCGCGCTCCCGGCGCGCCGGGTGGCTCGACGGGCTGTTCCGGCCGGGCACCTCGGCGTTCCCGGCACCCGGCTCCTTCTGCGAACATCGGGGGATGGCAGACACCCACCTGGACATCGGCGCCGTCATCATCGACTCCGAGGATCCCGAGCGACTGGCGACGTTCTGGTCCGAGCTCCTGGGGCGGCCGGTCACGGCGAGGACGGGCCCGTACGTGTGGCTCGAGCGCGGTGAGGGTCCCGTTCTGGGGTTCCAGCGGGCCGGCACTCCGAAGACCGGCAAGAACCGCGTCCACCTCGACATCACCTCACCGGATCCCGCCGCCGAGCAGCGGCGGATCGAGTCACTGGGCGGCCGCCGGCTGCCCCGGTACACGGAGGAGGGCGGCTTCCTGGTCATGGCCGACCCCGAGGGGAACGAGTTCTGCGTCATCCCCCGGGGTTCCGTCGGGCTCGACGACGAGGGGCGCGCGGGTTATCTCGACGAGCACCGCCCCCCTCCCC
>NZ_JAKMAY010000393.1:0-4438 GCF_022015835.1 Streptomyces sp. ICN903
CCGGCGGGGGGCGCGCCGGCCGGTGCGGGGGCGTCGGCGCTCTGCCCGCCGGTGATGGTGCGCACGGCGTCCTTGAGCTGCTCCTCGGAGACCGGGACGACCTGGGACGGGATGCAGGTCGCGTGGGCGAAGGCGAGCACGGCCGTCTCCTCGCCGAGGAAGAGCACGGTGCTGGTGCGCTCCTGCTCGGGATCGCCGGGGGCGCGGCAGGAGGTGCAGTCGTAGCTGCCGGGGGCGCTGTCACCGGCGATCAGCCGGGCGGCTTCCTCCTCGCCGATCTCGGCGCGGACGTCGTCGCTGACATCGAGCATGGGGGACACGGGGAAACTCCTGGCGTTCGGTTCTGGTTCACATGCACAACGGGGGACCGAGTGCCGTGGTAACGCGCCGGGGGGAGCGCAGGTCGCACTGGCGGATGCGCGGTGCGCGGCGCGCGCCGGTTCGTTCCACTTCCCCCCGGAGAACCGGGAGGCGCGGGGGAGACGGCCTCGGCCAGGGGCCCCCGGCGCCCGGCACGCGGTCCGCCGACCGGGTGAGGCCCGGGCCCCGCGCTGGCGCGTTTGCGCCGGTCGCGCGCCTGTACGGCCCTAGCGTGGAGAGGTGCCGCACATGCGCCTCGGCCCCCGGGCCGCTCCCACCACCGCTTCGCCCCGTGCCGCTCCACCGGCCCCGGCCGCGGCGCCGTGCCGGTCGCGCGGCCGCTTCGGGCCGGGCACGGGCGCGGTACCGTCCGACGCCGCCGGGGCCCCGCGCCGGCGGCATCGGACGGGACGGAGCCGGCCGGGAGGGAGACCGGCGGGAACCGGGGAGACCCCCCGCGGGCGGAGGCGCTTCCCGCACCGACCCCGGGCCGCCGCCCGGCCGGGGTCTTCCGTACCGCCGCCCCACCGGGCGGGAGCCCCGCCGGGGGCGCGCGGACGGCGGAACGAGTCGTTCGGTTCCTGAAAAAGCCTCACAACAGATGAACTTTTCGGGTACAAGGCGATCAAGCGAGCCAACCCGCGGCGGCCTTCCGAGGTCTCTTCCCAAGAGACGCGGCATCAACAGGAGTGCGACACCGGGAAACACGGCGCCGGGATGCTTACCCGCGCGCTTTCGTGGGACATGGAGACGGATGCATATCTCTTTTCTGCTGCATCACGGGTACGGCATGGGCGGGACGATCCGGACCACCTTCAACCTCGCGTGCGCGCTCGCGCAGCAGCACGACGTCGAGATCGTCTCGGTCTTCAGACACCGCGACCGTCCCGTCTTCGACCTGGACCCCGCGGTACGCCTGCGCCATCTGGTGGACATGCGCAAGCACAGCCCGGACTACGACGGCGGCGACCCCGAGCACGCCCGGCCGTCCAGGCTGTTCCCGCGCGCCGACGGCAACCACCGCAAGTACAGCGCGCTCACCGACCGCCGGATCACCGAGTACCTGGCCGGCGTCGAGGCGGACGTCGTGATCGGCACCCGCCCCGGCCTCAACACCATGCTCGCCATGCACACCAGGCCCGGTCCGGTGCGCATGGGGCAGGAACACCTCACGCTCTCCACCCACTCGCGGGCCCTGCGGGCGACCCTGCGCGGCGCCTACCCGCGCCTGGACGCCCTCACCACCGTCACCGAGGCCGACGCGCGCGACTACCGGCGCATGATGCGCCTGCCCGGGGTACACGTGCAGGCGGTGCCCAACGGTGTCCCCGCGCCGGCGGTGGAACCCTCCGACGGCACCGGGAAGTGGGTGATCGCCGCCGGCCGGCTGGCTCCGGCCAAACGCTACGACGTGCTGCTGAAGGCCTTCGCCAAGGTGGTCGAGCAGCGGCCCGACTGGCGGCTGAGGCTCTACGGGGCTGGACGCGAGGAGGCGAAGCTGCGGGCCATGGTGGAGGAACTCGGCCTGTACAACCACGCCTTCCTCATGGGGCCGGCCCATCCCATCGAGGCCGAGTGGGTCAAGGGCTCGGTCGCGGCCGTGACGTCGAGTCTGGAGTCCTTCGGGATGACGATCGTGGAGGCGATGCGCTGCGGTCTGCCGGTGGTGGCCACCACCTGTCCACACGGGCCGGGGGAGATCATCGCCGACGGGGTGGACGGGCGGCTGGTGCCCACCGGCGACATCGACGCCATCGCCGGATCCCTGCTGGAGCTGATCAACGACGACGATCTGCGCCGGAAGATGGGCCGCGCCGCGATCGCGGACGCCGCCCGCTACGACCCCGCGCGGGTCGGCGAGATGTACTCCTCGCTCTGCACGGAGCTCGTCGCGCGCGGTGGACGCAGCGGGATCGGCCGGCTGCGCTCCTCCCTGCACCGGACCCGGGGAGCCCTGCTGGGCGGGGCCTACGCCACCAAGGACGCCCTGGCACGCGCCCGCCGGGGCGCGCTGAGAAGAGGAAGGACCGCATGACCGCGACCACCCGCAGGCCCGCCGGCGCCCCCGACACCCCCGGTGTCCCCGGGGAGACGGCGCCGCGGGCCGACTGCACGGCGGACAGTGCGGGCGGCCTCAGCTTCGACATCACGCTGCCCGGCGTCGCGGAGCGGTGGGACGCCGCTCTGCTGCTGCGGCTGCGCGACTTCGATCCGGAGGAGTCGGTGCGCCTGCCGCTGGAGCCGCTCTCCGGCGACCCGGACGGTTCCGTGCTCCGCGCCGTCCTGCCCAGCACGGTCCCGCTGGCGGAAGGACGCTGGGACGCCTATCTGGTGATCGGCGAGGGCGAGGCGCGGCGGCTGCTGCCCGGGTGCTGCGACCTGCGCCCGCTGGTCGACCGGGTGCCGCGCACCGACCGGACCTGGCTGGGCGTGCGCATCCCGTACGCCACCAAGTACGGCAACCTCTCGGTGTGCTCCTGGCTTCGCTGGCCGCACGCCGAGGCGGGCGACATCTGGCCCGCCGACGGCGGGCTGACCGTCCACGGGAGGCTGTACGGGGCCGAACTGACCCCCACCGCGCGGCTGGAGGCCCGTCCCCGCCGCGCGGCCGCTCCGGACGGCGGGCAGGCGCGGCCCGTCACCGCACCGGTCACCCCGGTCGACGTGCCCGCACAGGGGCACGGTTTCACCGCGCGGCTGGCGTACGGCGATCTGGCCCGGGAGCCTGGCGCGGAGGGCGACTGGCAGTTGTGGCTGCGTCCCGGCGAGGACGCGGAGCCGGTGCGGGTGGCCCGGATCCTGGACGACATCGTCGACAAGCACAGGATCCTGCGCTACCCGGCGCGGCCGGTCGCCGCGGACGGAGGCGGGGAGCTGACGGCCCGTCCGTACTACACCGGCGCCAACGACCTGGCCGTGCGGCTGGAGGGCACGGGGCCGTCCGGCTCCTGACCTTCGCGGTCCGCGGGGACCTGTCCGTCCGGGGAGAGCCCGGCCCGCCGGGGTGAGCCCCCGCCCGCTCCGGGAGAGCTCGGGACGGGCATGGTGTGCCCGGCGGCCTTGAGGACGGTTCCTGTCCTCAAGGGGTGGCAGAATCGGCCGCATGATGGAGACATCGGCACGACTGCTGCGTCTGCTGTCCCTGCTCCAGGCCCACCGGGAGTGGTCCGGCGCCGAGCTGGCCGAGCGTCTCCGGGTGACCTCGCGGACGGTGCGCCGCGACGTGGAACGGCTGCGGACACTGGGTTACCCCGTCCACTCCACCACCGGAACCGCCGGAGGCTACCGGCTCGGCGCGGGCGCCGAACTGCCGCCCCTGCTCCTGGACGACGACGAGGCGGTGGCCGTCGCGGTCGGGCTGCGCACGGCCGCGCACAACGCGGTGCAGGGGATGGAGGAGTCCTCGGTGCGGGCCCTGGCCAAGCTGGAACAGGTGCTGCCGGACCGGCTGCGCCGCAGGGTGAGCGCGCTCGCCGCCTTCACCGCCCCGCTGGGCGGGCGGCGCGGCCCGGCGGTCGATGTGGAGACCATCACCGAGCTGGTGAACGCCTGCCGCGACCGCCGGCAGCTGCGCTTCACCTACCGGGGGCACGACGGTTCCGGTTCGCGCCGTACCGTCGACCCGTACCGCCTGGTGTGCAGCAGCCACCGCTGGTACCTGGTGGGCTGGGACGCCGGCCGCGCCGACTGGCGCACGTTCCGCGTCGACCGGCTCACCCTCACCCCGCCGCACGGCCCCCGCTTCGCCCCCCGGCAGCCGCCTGCCGAGGACTGGGCCGCCTATGTCTCCGAGGGCATCTCCACAGCGGCGTACCCACAGCGGGCGACCGTACTGCTGCACGCCCCGGCGGAGCAGGTAGCGGAGCGGATCGCGCCCACGGCCGGCGTGCTGGAACCGCTGGACGGGCGCACCTGCCTGCTGCGCACCGGCGCTCCCTCCCTGGACGAGATGGCCCTCCACGTCCTGATGCTGGGCTTCGACTTCGAGGTGCGCGAACCGGACGGACTGGGCGAGCGGATAGAGGAGCTGGCGGACCGCCTCGGCCGGGCGGCGCGGGCATGGCGGACGGACGGGGAG
>NZ_JAKMAY010000394.1:0-4409 GCF_022015835.1 Streptomyces sp. ICN903
GCTCGATCAGCTTGGTCATGATGCCGCCCTTGGTCTCGATGCCCAGGGACAGCGGGGTGACGTCCAGCAGCAGGACGTCCTTGACCTCGCCCTTGAGGACACCGGCCTGCAGCGAGGCACCGATCGCCACGACCTCGTCGGGGTTGACGCCCTTGTTCGCCTCCTTGCCGGTGAGATCGCGGACCAGGTCCGTCACCGCGGGCATCCGCGTGGATCCTCCGACCAGCACCACGTGGTCGATGTCGGAGACCGAGACCCGGGCGTCCTTCACGGCCTGGTGGAAGGGCCCCTTGCAGCGCTCCAGCAGGTCGGCGGTCAGCTCCTGGAACCGGGCCCGGGTGAGCTTCTCGTCCAGGTGCAGCGGACCCTCGGCCGAGGCGGTGACATAGGGCAGGCTGATGGTCGTCTCGGTGGCGGAGGACAGCTCGATCTTCGCCTTCTCCGCCGCCTCGCGCAGCCGCTGGACGGCCATCTTGTCCTTGGCCAGATCGACCCCGTAGGCGTTCTTGAACTGCTTGACCAGGTGGTCGACGATCCGCTGGTCCCAGTCGTCACCGCCCAGGTGCGTGTCGCCGTTGGTGGCCTTCACCTCCACCACGCCCTCGCCGATCTCCAGCAGCGAGACGTCGAAGGTGCCGCCGCCGAGGTCGAAGACCAGGACCGTCTGGTCCTCCTTCTCCAGGCCGTACGCCAGGGCGGCGGCGGTCGGCTCGTTGATGATCCGCAGGACGTTCAGGCCCGCGATCTCCCCGGCCTCCTTCGTCGCCGTGCGCTGGGCGTCGTTGAAGTAGGCGGGGACGGTGACCACCGCGTCGGTGACCTTCTCGCCCAGGTACGCCTCGGCGTCCCGCTTCAGCTTCTGCAGCACCCGCGCGGAGATCTCCTGGGCGGCGTACCGCCTGCCGTCCACGTCCCCCGTGGCGGGGAAGCGCCAGCCCTCCTCGCCCATGTGCCGCTTGACCGAGCGGACGGTGCGCTCCACGTTCGTCACCGCCTGCCGCTTGGCGACCTCGCCCACCAGCACCTCGCCGTTCTTGGCGAACGCCACCACCGACGGGGTGGTCCTGGCGCCCTCGGCGTTGGCGACGACCGTGGGCTCGCCGGCCTCCAGCACGGACACCACGGAGTTGGTGGTGCCCAGATCGATGCCTACCGCTCGTGCCACTTGTGGTCCCTCCTCTCACCACCGCCGCCCACCGGCGCACGGTGCGGGAACCGGGCATCTTATGCCTGTATCTCCTGCATAAAACTTGAGCCGACTCAAGTCAAGCGCAGCCCCGCGCAACCGGCACGTTCACCGCAGGAGCCGTATCAATCCCTGGCCGCCGTCCGGACATGACGAGGCGGGCGGCACCCCGTGGGGTGCCGCCCGCCGCATCGAAGCCTTTTCCGCCGGGACTCGTCCCGCGCTACTCCCCCGTTATGTGCCGCACGAACCGGCCCCAGCCCTCGCGGCCGACCGCGAGGGCCGGGCGGCTCACGTCCTTGGAGTCCCGCACGTGCACGGCCTGCTCGGTGACGGCGACCTCCACGCAGTCATCGCCCTGGGCGCTGCTGTAGCTGGACTTGAACCAGCCGAGTTCCGTCGTCCTCACAACTCTCCTCGCATCCGCTCCAGCAGGCCCGCGGACTCTTTCGGGGACAGGGCCTGCGAGCGCAGTCTCGCATAGCGCTTCTGGATGCGGCTCACCTCTTTCCGGTCAGCGATCAGGCGCCCGTTCTCCTGTCCCTCCGAGTACGCCAACCACTGTCCGTCCGGTGTCTCAAGCAGCCGGACGGGACCGGCGAGGCAGGCGTGTTGCTCGCTGTCCGCAGCCATGACCTGGAGTGTCACGTTACGCCGGGAGATGAGGCCGAGGATGTGGTCGAGCAATTCGCGGGTGACCTCGGTCCCGCCGAGACGACGCATGAAGACGGCCTCCTCGACGATGAAGTCGAAGGTGGTGCCGGGCCTCTCGTGGAGCAACCGCTGCCTCTCCAGACGGGCTCGCACGGTGGCTTCCAGGTCCTCGTCCGTGAGGGGTGGGATGTCGTTCTCGCAGAGGGCACGCATGTATCCCTCCGTCTGCAGCAGCCCAGGCACCAGCCTGCACTCGTACGTGGCCAGGCTCACCGCCAGCCGTTCCAGGCGGGCCCACTGGCGGAACCAGGCGGCCAGGCCCGGTTCGCCGCGCGTCAGGTACTTGGCGGCCTTGCGCAGGGCGCCGGTGTTGCCGAGGGCGACCTCGGCCAGTTCCACGAACGACTCGTCGGGCATACGGCGGCCCAGCTCCACCGAGGCCACCGTGTGCTTGGAGTACCGCACCCAGGCGCCCAGTTCGGCGCGGCTGAGGCCGGCGTGCTCGCGCAGTGCCTGGACGACCGCGCCGAAGGTGCGCAGACTGCTCGAGGGGTTCGGCTCCCCTCCCAGGTCCACTCCCGGGTCCGTTCCCGGATCCACTTCCTCCGTGGCGCAGGCGTCGTCTGTGGTCATGGGCGGCCCTCCCGGTGCTGTGCTGTACGCGCGGTCTCCCCCGCGGCCGAACCCGCCCAGAGTTGCCGAAAGGGCCGCACGCCGTCCACCCGGAGTGCGCGTACGGTAACCCGGCGTACGCGTCCCGCCGCCGAGGCGCGGACGGTCAGCGCAGCGGCTCGAAGGGGGCCTCGCCCTCCTGGCCGTAGTAGGCGTGCATCAGCGAGACCCTGGCGACCCGGCGCCCTTCCGCCACCGCCTCCCGCGCCGCATCCCGCCCGCTGAAGTCCTGTCGCTCCCGCTCGTGTTCGACGAACGGCTCGATGCTGGGCGAGGCGTACAGCAGCGGCAGGTCGGCGCCGTCCCGGACCAGTGTGACGACGAGGTGGTCGCGGGTGCGCGCGTCGCGGTACTCGTACCGTTCGGAGGAAGGGGAGAAGTTCAGGGGCAGCGGTTCCGGCGAGCCGGTCCACCGGTCCTCGCCGAGCACCTCCGTCCACTTCTCGCCGACCTCCTCCGGGTCGCCGTCGAGGACGACATACCGCTCCAGCCGCCACTGGCAGCCCAGCGGGCCGGGCGGCTCGCCCTCGAAGGCGGGGTGGCGCAGGCAGTGGTCCTTCGCGGCGGTGCCGAGCTGCCGTGACACGCCCGGCAGGCGGTCGACGATCTCCTCCAGGCGGCGTTCTCCCTCCGGCCCGGCCTCACGGCTGGCCGCGTCGACCTCGCCGGTGCTCGACAGGACGTCCATCGGTTCGGCCAGCCACACATAGCCGTACCACCCCGCCGTGGCCAGGACCGTCAGTGCGGCCACCGCCACTCCACCGCCGACGATCCCACGCCGCACCCGCGCTCCGGCTTTCCCCGCCACCTTCGAATCCCCCCGCATCCCTTGTCACCGCACGGCCGCGGGTCCGCCCGCGCCCTCGTTCACCGCACCACGCTAAACCTCGGCCCGCCCGGCGTCCGGACCGGGAGAGCGGCAAGGGGTGGCTCCGGACCCGCCCCCTCCCGTCAGCTCTCCCGCATCCAGGCGAGCTCGATCCGCGTGGCATCGAGCCGCCAGCCCGCCGGGGTCCGTACGGCGGTGCCCGCCACTCGCACACCGCTCGTGCGGTGGGGCGGTTCGCCGTCGCGGTAGAAGTACACGATCTGGTTCGCGGTGGCCTCGGCGCGGTCGCCGTCCACGCTCACCAGCACGCTCCCGTACACGTGCTGGGTGCGCTCCCCCTCGACGCGGTTCTGCTTCAGATGGGCGGTCAGCTCGTCCAGACCGTGTACCTCGCCGCGCGGTGAGCGCACCACGACGTCGTCGCTGTAGACGGTGCGGGCGTCCTCGTGGCGCTGTTCGTCCAGCAGGTTGCCCAGACGGGCGAACAGGTCGGCTATCTCGATGCGGTCGGCGGTCCGGGTGTCGTCGGACACGGCATCCCCCTTGCGACAGAAGAAATGTTGGTGCGACCAACATAAAGCACTTTGTTGGTTTGACCAACACCTTTTAGAGTGGTCGCCATGGACGAGCCCCCCGAGCGCCTGACGACGAAGCCGAGTTGGCTGATCAGCCAACTCGCCGTACATGTACGCCGATTGGTCTTCGAGGGTTTCGCGGCCGCCGAGGCGCGCGGGTACCACTACCGCATCCTGGCCGCCCTGCACGAGTTCGGGCCCGCGAGTCAGGCCGAGCTCGGCCGCCGGTGCCGTGTCGACCGCAGCGACGTCGTGGCGGCCGTCGGCGAACTGGCCGGGCGGGGATTCGTCGAGCGGACGCCGGACCCGGACCACGGGCGGCGCAACAGGGTGACGCTCACCGAGGACGGCCTGCGGCAGCTTCGGCGCATGGACGAGGTGCTCGACCGGGTGCAGGACGACCTGCTCGGGCCGCTGTCGGCCGAGGACCGGCAGACCCTGACCCGTCTGCTCGGCCGCGTCCTCGCCCACCACGAACCACACTGATCCCCCC
>NZ_JAKMAY010000395.1:0-4407 GCF_022015835.1 Streptomyces sp. ICN903
GTGGAACCCGGCGCCCACCCGACGCGACGGCCGGGCCGCCGGCCTGCCCGGGCTCAGGAGCAGAACGCGTGAGGGTCCGCCGACTCCGTCGGCGGACCCTCACGAAAGATCGAGGCTAGTCAACGGGATAACGCTCGGGATCGCCTCCGGAATCGCAGGAGGCGCCTTGCCTGGGCTTGCAGGGATAATCACTGGCGAACCACCAGAGATAACACTATCCGCAGCCGCATTCGGATCCCTCTTGTCGACTTTCAACATAATCCTCAGCTGGGCCATGGCCAGAGTAAGATATGCAAGAGTTAACCGACCATTCTCAAGCCCGCCCGGCACAGATGTCAACTGGTCCCCTACTCCGTTCATACCCGGAGCAATGAAAGGGTTCCTCTTCGGCGCCGCTTACGGACTCTCAATTTTAGGCATGCTCAAGCTCACACCGGGCTCCGCATTGGAATCCGTAAAAACATCCACACTAGTCCTTTTCTTTGGAATTTCATCCGCAATCACGCTTGGAATAGCAAAAGGTTTTCAAGTGGAAGGACTGAACGCGGATACCGCTATCGACCCAAAGTATCTTATCTCACAAGACAGGAAGACGTTTGCGGTCATCTACTCACCATTCAGCATCACGTCAGGGATAATCTTTGGGGGCTTGGCTTATTCCCTATTTGGAATCTTCAAGAACGGTTTCATCAGTGAATTTTCTGATTTTACTCGACTGAGTATCGGCGTGACATCTGGAGTCATGTTGTCACTTCAGGCTGGACTACTCCGGGCAGCCTGGTCGAATTTCGCAATACTTCAGGCCTACCTGACAGCACGGCACAAAACACCAAGGAACCTGATGGCTTTCCTCCAGGACGCGCGCCAGCGCGGCGTGCTGCGTCAGGTCGGGGCCGTGTACCAGTTCCGGCACATCGACCTGCAACGCCACCTCGCCCAGCAGCCCTGGCCGCCTGCCACGTGAGGCCAGGGATCTGCCCACCAGCAGGCCGACGCCCCTCACCACACCCCGGACGACGGGCACCACTCCCCCGTCACATCGCACCAGGCCCAGTTCCTCCCGTCGTCGGGCTTCGGTGGCCGCGAGGCGGGCACGGCGGCCTGAGCAGCGGTGCCCCGGCGCATCGCGTTGCCCTTCCGCGCCCCGGCCGAGCGGTTGCACTGGGCGTGCTCCCATCCGGCCACCTCGCCCGTGGCGTCGTCGTGGCCGAGGTCCATGGCGGCCGGGTCGTCCATGGGCCGACCGCACCGGCGGCAGGGCGTCCCGACCGCTGCGGCCTTCGTGGTGTCGCGGAGTTTGCGGAAAGCGGCGTCGTACTTACCCCGGCAGGCCGTGCAGCGCCTGGCCGGGCGTCCGGTGCGCTGGTGGAAGCTCACGGAGCAGTCCTGGCAGGTGATGCGCATGGCGTCCATCCTTTCCGTTTACGCCCATCGGGGAGTGTTTCCGGGCCTCCCGTAGGGCCGAAACACAGAGGGAAAAGTAGGCGGGGCGGGCGGGGTGGATAGGCGCGCGAGACCGGCCGTACCCCCGCCCCCCTCTTCTCCCGGACGGCGCGGCGGCCGGATGTGCGAGGAGTCGATGCCCGCGGGCCGAAGCGGCGGTGATTCCTGAACTCGCGACAAATGGGCTGGCGCACCGTTTCCGCCGTCACTGGCGCAGTTCATCGGAGCCGTGAATGACGCACGGCTCATTCGTGCCGTATTGCGACGATGGCGCACTTACTCCAGTGACACATCGGATCGCACGCGCCTTCGCATGGCCGATGCAGCGCTGACAGGATGTTGCATGTGGTGAGGCAAGCTGCATGTCTCTGTCATGGCTCTATCTCTACTACTTGACTGCGGTGTCATGCGAAGACTGCATGTCATTCACTCATGCTCATTACATCAGCACGGTTCATCAAGTAAGCAACTATGAACAGAAGTAAGTAAGTGAACGACTGACAGCAGAAGCTCTGCATTCAGTTCTGCCGCAGAAGAACTGATTCAGTACACAGCAACAACTGCATGAGATGACGCTGTGCACTGATTCAGGGTGAACTTTCACAAGGGAGGACAGGAGACCTGTGTACCGGGCCGGACGGTACCGGGGGGCGGGGTCATCCCGCCTCCCGGTCCTCATTGCGTCCCGCCCGCAGAGCAGCCTCCCGCCGGTGTTCCAGCCGGGACAGCCGGTCCCGGGCCCGCTTCAGTGCCTCCTCGGCCTCGCCCAGCCGGTCGCGGGCGGCCTCCTCGGCATCGGCGAGCCTGGCCTTCTCGCGGGCCGACACCCGATGCCGCACGGGCACCGCGCCGTCCTGCCGCATGACCATGGTGGAGGTGCGCACCCCTGCCCGGTCGGCGGCGAACACCGCGTCGAAGTGGGCGGACTGGGCGGCGGTGAACTCGGCCAGGGCGGCGTCCACGGCCTTCTCCGCCTCCGCGACGGCCGGGGCGTGCTCGACCATCGCGGCCCCCTCGGCAGGTCCCAGAGGGTCGTAGGTGGGGGCGATCAGGTAGCCGTCCGCGTACTCGTACAGCCCTGCCTGCATGCAGTACTCGCCGATGCGCACGGTCCGGCAGCCGAAGTCGCTGCGCTTGTGGCCGCACCGGGGGCAGGTGCTCCGGCTGACCGCTGCCTTGTTCTCGCGCGGCGTGTGCATCACTCAGCCCTCCCCAGGGCCCGGTCCACGGCGATCCGCTTGGCGCGTTCGACGATCGCGGTCAGGTACTCGGAGTTCTCGATGTCCAGGTTCAGCACGCGGGTGCGCAGCATCAGGGCGGCGTTCGGATGGACCTCCGACAGGTCCCCGATCTCCAGTGCGGCCTGGACCCGTCCCTGAGCTTCCTCGGTCGGGCTGCCATAGGTCTTCTCGGTCATCGCCAATTCCTCTCCAACCATTCGAACTTGGCCTTCTCCTCGTAGATGCGGGCTTCTTCTTCGTCACCGCCGGCGAGGTGCCGCAGCTCGTGAGCGGCGACGCGGTGGGCCTCCGGGGCGTCCAGGGCGCTGTGCAGCCAGATCACGTCCGGCTCGGCCTTCGGGCGGCAGCGGCCCAGCAGCGGCCTCAGCGAGCGGAACTCGACGTGCCCCTCCTCGTCCTCGGCCGAGAACCACTTGACGCGCACGTCGGCGGGGAGTCCCAGTTCCTCGCCGTACCTGAGCACGGCCGCACGGGCGGCGTCCTTCGTGCCGTCCGGCACCAGGGAGTCGAGGTCGCGGGAGTACCCGACGCCGTCGCGGCGGAGCATGGCCTCGTGGAGGGACAGCAGCTCCATCTGCGCTGCCTCGCAGTGCATGGCCCGCTCGTTGCGCTCGGCGATCTCGGCCAGCTCCTCGCGGTCCAGCCGGGCCTTGATGGCGGCCAGCTCGGCGCGGGTAGAGCCGCGCCCCTTCAGGGCGAGCAGGCCGGTGCCGATGGAGGCGGCCTGGATCACCGGGGAGACCTCGCGGACCTTCACGCCGGTGATGAACCGCGTGGGGCGGCCCTGGGCGTCCTTGCCCATGTGGGACTCGATGGAGTCCAGCGACCAGGAGAACTCGGCGAGGTCGCCCAGCCCTTTGAGTATGGCGTGCGCCTCGCGTCCGGCGGCGGTGTCGAGGAACAGCCGCCCCGACAGTCTGGCCTTGTTGCCGTCCACGTAGATGCGGCCCCGGCCGATGGGCCGGGCTCCCTGCCAGGACGAGTGGTTCCAGTCCGAAATGATCACCGGCCCCGAGCCGATCGCGCCGGGCTGGACGATGTCGCCGTCGTGGTCGCGCACCCCGAGGGTGGCGAAGACGGCCTCGATGGTGCCGGATGCGCCGCCGCCGGACCGCGCGGCCTTGACGCTGACCGAGCCGCGTGTGGTCTTGTGCTCCATCACGCCTCCTCCTTCCTGTTCCTGCGGGCCGCTTCGAATTCGACGGCCGTCGGATCGAACCGCCAGCCGCCCCGGACCTTCCGGCCGCCCAGGTTGCTTTCGGCGAGGTTCCGGATGTGCCGTTCGCTGAGGCCGAGCCGCTGGGCCGCCTCGGAGACCGTCATGGACGACTCTGGCCCGGCCGCGCCGGTCGGCGTTTCCGCAGTTCCGCTCACCGTTGTGAGCTGCTGCGATGCGTTTCCGGCTGCTGCGAGCGCGGCAATCGAGGCGTCCAGCTCGGCACGGGCCTGCGGGTGCACCGCGTCGAATCCGCCCCGGCGCATGTACGCGCGCAGCGCGGTGGCCATGAGCAGGGCCGTGTAGCCGCCGACGATGACCGACTCCTCGGTGATGCGGTGGGCGCTCATGTCGGCCTCCTGCGCAGCGGACAGGACCGTTCGTGCACCCCGCCGGGCATCGTGCAGAAGGCACAGGCGCTCTCCGGGGGCGTCAGCGGCGTCCTGGGCGGCCTGCACGGCTCTGGTGCGGCCAGCTCGTCGTCGGCGGGGTCTGCGGGGCCTGACG
>NZ_JAKMAY010000396.1:0-4365 GCF_022015835.1 Streptomyces sp. ICN903
GACCCGGCCCCCGGCGCATCCCCCGACACCCGCACGGACTCCGGCACCTGCGCGGACCCCGACGGCTTCGCCTCATGCGCCCGCAGCACACCCAGCATCGTCCGCAACTCCGTCAGCGCCTGCCGCCCCATGTCCCCGATCAACACCGCGTTCCGCGAAGCCTTCTCCGGATCCTTCCGCGCCACCGCCTGCAACGCCGCCGCATGCACCACCATCAGACTCACCCGGTGCGCCACCACATCGTGCATCTCCCGCGCGATCCGCGTCCGCTCCTCGTTGCGCGCCCACTCCGCACGCTCCTCCGCACGATCCGCCAGCAGCGACAACTCCCGCTCCAGACCGTCCGCACGCTCCCGCAGACTCTCCACCAGCCGCCGCCGCGCCCCCACGTACAGTCCCAGCAGCACCGGCGGCGCCGTCACACCCACCGACATCAGCACCGACACCAGCGGAACGAACCACACCGGCGGGTCATAGCCGTAGTCGTCCCGCACCACACTCCGCTGAAGCTCCACGGTCGCCACGATCAGCGACCCCAGCCCCTGCATACCGGCCAGCAGGGCGATGATCCGCCGCGGCACATCCGAGGCCGCCAGCGTGTACAGCCCCACCGTCCCCAGCACGACACCCATCTGCGCCGGCGTGACCGCGATCGCCACCAGCACCACCGCGATCGGCCACCGCCGCCGCAACACCAGCGACAACCCCGCCAGCGCGCCCAGCACCACCGACAAACCCACCGGAATGCCGGCCTCACGCGCGAACGGAACCCCCTGCGCCGCGCACTCCGCACCCGACACCAGCGCGAGCCCCACGTCCAGCACCGCACTCCGGCGCCGCGTCCACCACAGCGGCCCCCGAGGCGCGTCACCCTGGTCACGGGCTTTGACACTTTCCCCCGTCTCGGTCATACCGCCCAGCCTACGACCGGCCGCCAGGGGTTTTCGGGGTGGTTCCGCACGCGGAAAACCGCGTGCCCGTCGGCAGGCGTGATGACATGCACGGCGATGAAAAAGCTACTTTTCACCCGAACCACTGAATCATCCGGATTTTCGAACCACGCACGCTTTTGCGGGTCCAGGATGGCGCCATGGTTCAAGCCAAGACGGAGATGAAGGAGCGCGCCCGCGCCCTGCGCCGCGCGGGCCGTACATACGACGAGATCGTGGCGGAGCTGGGGGTGTCGAAGAGTTCGGTGTCGCTGTGGGTGCGGGACCTGCCGAGGCCGGAGCGGCGGGTGGAGCACGCTCGCATGATGGCGGAGGCGCGGTGGGCCCCCCATCGGCGTGCCGTGGCGATCAAACGTCAGCAAACGAAGTTGACGGCGGCCAACGAGATCCACCCCATGACGGATCGGGAGCTGTTCCTGGTCGGAGTGGGGCTCTACTGGGCCGAAGGGTCGAAGAGCAAGCCGCACCGGTTGCAGGAGACGGTCGTCTTCGTCAACAGTGATCCGACGATGATCGAGGTCTACCTCGCATGGCTCGCGCTGCTCGGAGTGGAACCCGAGCGGCTGCGCTTCCACGTCATGATCCACGAGTCGGCGGATGTGGCGGCAGCCGAGCGTTACTGGGCCGACCTTGTTGGGGTGGGCGTCGCCGCGCTGGGCAAGACCACGCTCAAGAAACACAACCCCAAGACGGTGCGCAAGAACACCGGCGAGGACTACAAAGGGTGCTGTGTGGTCAGGGTACGCGGTGGAGCGGACCTGTACCGTCGCATCGAGGGCTGGTGGTACGGCATAGTAGTGGAGGCCGGTCGGACCCCTAAGTAAATGTCCGATTTGGCCTGAGTTGCCATCCCCTGTGGTGTAATCGGCAACACTATCCACTTTGGATGGATCATTCCAGGTTCGAGTCCTGGCGGGGGAGCTCAGAGTTCGAATGAAGGGCCCCGACCCACCGGTCGGGGCCCTTCGCCGTACCCGCGAGCGGCCCCGACGGCCCGGCGGCCCGACGGCCCGGCGGGCCGGCGGGCCCGCACCGGGTTGAGGTTGACGTAGGGGAAAGGGCGTCCTCGGGACCGAGTCCCCTAGGGGGCGGTACCCCCTTCCTCCTACCCGCGGCTCGTCCCCTGGCAGGACGAGGGCGGGCGGATCGCTCCCTAGGCTGCTTGGTGCAGGGTGCCGCACGGGTGGGGTGGTGCTGGCCCCCGTACGGATACGGCACCGCGCACCATCGCGGGGCCGGACCGGGCGCGGCAGGCTCTTCGCGTAAGCCGGAGCAAGACGCAGATCAGACGCAGATCAGACCCGGATCAAGACGTCGGAGCAGGATCCAGTCAGTTCGGTGCCGGCCGGTGCCGAGGGCTTCGGGGAGGCCCCGTTCCGGTGCGGTCGATGGAAGTCGATATAGGAGACATACCGTGACAACGGCTGTAGTGAATCCCAGGACCGGGGGCAGTGGAGGAAGTACGGCTGTTGCCGCGCGGGCGCGGCAGGTCGTCAAGGCGTACGGCGCCGGTGAGACGCGGGTGGTGGCACTCGACTCGGTGGACGTGGACATCGCGCGGGGGGCGTTCACGGCGATCATGGGCCCGTCGGGCTCGGGCAAGTCGACGCTGATGCACTGCCTTGCGGGACTGGACGCGGTGTCGTCGGGGCAGGTGTGGATCGGCGAGACCGAGATCACGGGGTTGAAGGAGAAGAGGCTGACCCGGTTGCGCCGGGACAAGATCGGTTTCATCTTCCAGGCGTTCAACCTGCTGCCCACGCTGACGGCCCTGGAGAACATCACGCTGCCGATGGACATCGCCGGCCGCAAACCGGAGCGGGAGTGGCTGGACCGCGTGGTGGAGACGGTGGGCCTGTCGGGCCGGCTGAAGCACCGCCCCAACCAGCTCTCCGGCGGCCAGCAGCAGCGCGTGGCGGTCGCCCGCGCCCTGGCCGCCCGGCCGGAGATCATCTTCGGCGACGAGCCGACCGGCAACCTCGACTCGCGCGCGGGTGCGGAGGTGCTGGGCTTCCTGCGGCGTTCGGTGGACGAGCTGGGTCAGACGATCGTGATGGTGACGCACGACCCGGTGGCGGCGGGTTACGCGGATCGGGTGCTGTATCTGGCGGACGGGCGCATCGTGGACGAGATGCTGCGGCCGTCGGCGGAGGCTGTGCTGGACCGGATGAAGGCGTTCGACACGTTCGGGCGGGTGTCATGACCGTTCTGAGGACTTCGCTGCGGAATTTCGTGGCGCACAAGGGCCGGATGCTGCTGAGCGGTGTCGCGGTGGTGCTGTCGGTGGCGTTCGTGTGCGGGACGCTGGTGTTCACGGACACGATGAACACGACGTTCGACCGGCTGTTCTCGCAGACGGCCGCCGATGTGACGGTTTCGTCGAAGGACGCGGGGGACGGTGAGACTCCGGCGACGGGGCGGCCGGTGACGGTGCCGGGTTCGCTGGTGGAGGAACTGGAGGGGGTCGAGGGGGTCGCCTCGGTCTCGGGTGGTGCGTTCAGCACGGGTGTGACGGTGGTGAACGCCGAGAACGAGAACATGGGGTCGTCGACGGGTGCGCCGACGATCGCGAGCAACTGGACTTCCATCGACGAGAGGTCGATGGAGGTCACCGAGGGCCGGCTGCCGCGTGGTCCGGGTGAGGTGATGGTCGACGCGGACACGGCCGACAGGCACGGTCTGGAGCTGGGTGAGGAGCTGCGGACGATCTCGGCGCTGGGTGACTTCCGGTCCGAGATCGTGGGTGTGGCGGCGTTCAGGTCGACGAATCCGGGCGCGACGGTGGTGTATTTCGACACCGGCACGGTGCAGGAGAGGTTGCTGGGGGCTTCGGACGTCTACACGGATGTGTATGTGATGGCGGCCGGGGGTGTGAGCGACGAGGAGTTGAAGGAGCGTGTCGTCGCGGAGCTGGGTTCGGGTGAGTACAAGGTCCGGACTCAGGAGGAGTACGCGGCGGAGGGCCAGGACGAGATCGGGTCGTTCCTGGATGTGATCAAGTACGCGCTGCTGGGTTTCGCGGGGATCGCGTTGCTGGTGGGTGTGTTCCTGATCGTGAACACGTTCTCGATGCTGGTGGCGCAGCGGACGCGTGAGATCGGTCTGATGCGGGCGATCGGTTCGAGCCGTCGGCAGGTGAACCGGTCGGTGCTGGTGGAGGCGGTGCTGCTGGGTGTGCTGGGCTCGGTGGTGGGTGTGGCCGCCGGTGTGGGTCTGGCCGTTGGGCTGATGGAGCTCATGGGCCTGGTGGGCATGAATCTGAGCACGGACGATCTGACGCTGCGGTGGGTCACGCCGGTGGTCGGTGTGGTGCTGGGTGTCGTGGTGACGGTGCTGGCGGCGTATCTTCCGGCGCGGCGTGCGGGCCGGGTGTCGCCGATGGCGGCGTTGCGGGATGACGGTCTGCCTTCGGCGG
>NZ_JAKMAY010000397.1:0-4364 GCF_022015835.1 Streptomyces sp. ICN903
CCCCGGCCCCGCCGACGCCCCCGGCACCGTCACCGCGAGCGCCCTGGTGGAGCGCCTGCTGGCCGGCGACTGCCCGCCCTTCGCCCTGCTGCTGCGCCGCACCCCCGGCCGGGACGGGCGCACCGTCGAGGTGCTGATCGGGCCGGTCCGCGAGGCGGAGCGGCTGGCCGACATCCCCGCCGACGGGCCGGGCGCCCTCGCCCTGGTGCCGTTCCGGCAGATCCGCGAACGCGGCTTCGAGGCGACCGACGACGGCACTCCGCTGTCCGTGCTCGTCCCCGACGAGATCCACCAGGTGCCCCTGGAGGCCCTGGAGGCCGCCCTGCCCGGTCACGCGGTCCGCGTCACCGAAGGGGGCTTCGACGTGAGCGACGGCGAGTACGAGGAGATCGTGCGCCGGGTGGTCGAGGACGAGATCGGTACCGGCGAGGGCGCCAACTTCGTCGTCCGCCGCACCTACCGGGGCGTGATCGAGGGCTACGGCAGGGCCGACGCGCTGGCGCTGTTCCGGCGGCTGCTGGCCGGGGAGCGCGGTGCGTACTGGACGTACGCCGTGCACACCGGCGAGCGCACCCTGGTGGGGGCCAGCCCCGAGGTCCACGTGCGGATGAGCGGCGGGACGGTGGTGATGAACCCGATCAGCGGCACCTACCGCTATCCGGCCGGCGGCCCGTCCGCGGAGGGCCTGCTGGAGTTCCTCGGCGACCGCAAGGAGACCGAGGAGCTGTCGATGGTGGTCGACGAGGAGCTGAAGATGATGTGCGCCGTCGGTGACATGGGCGGTGTGGTGGTCGGGCCGCGGCTGCGGGAAATGGCCCATCTGGCGCACACCGAGTACGAGCTGCGCGGCCGCAGCACCTGGGACGTCCGCGAGGTGCTGCGCGAGACGATGTTCGCCGCGACCGTCACCGGCAGCCCGGTGGAGAACGCCTGCCGGGTGATCCGGCGCCACGAGGAGGGCGGGCGCGGCTACTACGCGGGCGCGCTGGCGCTGATCGGCCGGGACGACGGCGGCGCGCAGACGCTGGACTCCCCCATCCTCATCCGCACCGCCGACATCGACGCGGCCACCGGCGAGGTGCGGGTCCCGGTGGGCGCCACGCTGGTACGCGCCTCGGATCCGGCGGGCGAGGTCGCCGAGACCCATGCCAAGGCCGCCGGGGTACTGGCCGCCCTGGGGGTGCGTACCGGCCCGGGCCGGCCGGCGGGTTCGGCGGGTTCGGCGGGTCCGTCCGTGGGGCCGCGCCTGGCGGACGACCCGCGGGTGCGGGCCGCGCTCGACGCGCGGCGCGCGGACCTGGCCCCGTTCTGGCTGCGGATGCGCACCCCCGCCCCCGGCGCCGGGCACGGCGCGGTGCGCGGCCGGGCGCTGGTGGTGGACGGCGAGGACTCCTTCACCGCGATGCTGGCCCATCTGCTGCGCTCCACCGGCCTGGAGGTGGTGGTGCGGCGGTACGACGAGCCCGGGCTGCGCGAGGCGGTGCTCGCCCACCGGGGCCCGGTGGTGCTCGGCCCGGGCCCCGGTGATCCGCGCGACGCCGCCGACCCGAAGATGCGGGTGCTGCGCCCTCTCGCCGCCGAGCTGCTGCGCGGCCACCGGCACGGGCTGCTGGGGGTCTGCCTGGGACACGAGCTGATCGCCGCCGGGCTGGGTCTGGAACTGGTCCGCAAGGACGAGCCGTACCAGGGCGCGCAGGAGCGGATCGACCTGTTCGGCACGGAGCGGACCGTCGGCTTCTACAACTCCTACACCGCCCGCTGCGACGCGGCACGGGAGCGGGAACTGGCCGCGGACGGGGTGGAGCTCAGCCGCGACCCGGCCCGCGGGGAGGTCCACGCGCTGCGCGGGCCGCACTTCGCCGGGGTGCAGTTCCACCCCGAGTCGGTGCTGACGCTGGAGGGGGCGCGGATCACCTCCGATCTGCTGGCCGCCGTCCTGGTCTGAGGCCGCGCGGTCCGGCCCGGCTCGGTGGATCCGCCGGGCCGGACCGGGGATCGGCCGGGCCGGGGATCAGCCGAAGAAGACGCCGGCCTCCTCGTACAGCGACGGATCGACCGTCTTCAGCGAGGAGGTCGCCTCCGCCAGCCGTACGCGGGTGACCCGGGTGCCCTGCAGCGCCGTCATCGAGCCCCAGTCGCCCCGGTGCACCGCGTCGATGGCGTGCAGGCCGAAGCGGGTGGCCAGCCAGCGGTCGAACGGGCTGGGGGCGCCGCCGCGCTGGATGTAGCCGAGTACGGTGGTGCGGGACTCCTTGCCGGTGCGCCGCTCGATCTCCCTGCCCAGCCACTCGCCCACCCCGGAGAGCCGGGCGCGGGGATCCGCGCCCGGCAGCGGCGTGGTGCCGCGGCGCAGGGTGATCTCGCCCGACTCCGGCAGGGCGCTGTCGGCGATGACCACGATCGGGGCGTAGGTGGCCCGGAAGCGGGACTCGACCCACTCGCACACCTGCTCCACGTCGAAGGGCTGCTCGGGGATGAGGATGCAGTTGGCCCCGCCCGCCAGGCCGGAGTGGAGGGCGATCCATCCGGCGCTGCGCCCCATCACCTCCACCACCAGCACCCGCTTGTGGGACTCGGCGGTGGTGTGCAGCCGGTCGATGGCCTGGGTGGCGACGCCGACGGCGGTGTCGAAGCCGACGGTGTAGTCGGTCAGCGGGATGTCGTTGTCGATGGTCTTGGGCACTCCCACCAGGGGAACGCCGTGGTCCTCGGCGAACCGGGCCGCGACGCCGAGCGTGGCGGTCCCGCCGACCACGATCAGGGCGTCCAGCCGGTGCCGGGCGAGGGTGCCCAGCACCCGGTCGGCCCCGTCGTCCTCCACCAGGGGGTTGGTGCGCGAGGAGCCGAGGATGGTGCCGCCGCGCGGCAGGGTGCCGCGCACGGCCCGGATGTCGAGCGGCACGGTCTCGTCCCGCAGCACGCCGCGCCAGCCGTCGCGGAACCCGGTGAACTCATCGCCGTACTCCTGCACCCCCTTGCGGACGATCGCGCGCAGCACCGCGTTGAGTCCGGGGCAGTCGCTGCCGCCGGTCAGCACTCCGACCCGCATGAGTCTCCCTTCACCGCCTGGTCTTCCGGTTTCCGGTCTCCTGCGGCGGGTTCCCCCGATCCGGCGGAACCACCGGCCGGCCGCCCCGGCCACGCTAGCGGCGGTACGGGGCATCGGTGCGGCGGAACGCCGGAGGGAACCGCGGAGGGAGCGGCGGACGGCCGACGGCGGGCGCGGCGGGTACGGCGGCGGTCAGGCGTCGTCCAGGCCGCGCTCGATCGCGTAGCGCACCAGCTCCACCCGGTTGTGGAGCTGGAGCTTGCCCAGGGTGTTCTGCACATGGTTCTGCACGGTGCGGTGCGAGATGACCAGCCGTTCGGCGATCTGCTTGTACGACAGCCCCTTGGCGACCAGCCGCAGCACCTCGGTCTCCCGCTCGGTCAGCCGGGGCGCGCCGGGCTCGTCGCGTCCGCGCGGCGCGGGGTCGCCGGCCAGCCGTCGGTACTCGCCGAGCACCAGCCCGGCCAGCCCCGGCGTGAACACCGGATCCCCCTCCGCCGTGCGGCGTACGGCCTCCAGCAGCTCCTGGGTGCTCGCCGACTTCACCAGATAGCCCGTCGCCCCGGACTTCACCGCCTCCAGCACGTCCGCGTGCTCGCCGCTGGCGGAGAGCACCAGTACCCGGGGACCGGCGGGCTCGCCCCCGGGCCCGGATCCGACGAGCTGCCGGCACACCTCGACACCCGGCAGTCCGGGCAGGTTGAGGTCGAGGACGAGGACGTCCGGATCGGCGGCCCGCGCCCGGCGCACCGCCTGGGGGCCGTCCCCGGCCGTGGCCACCACGTCGAAACCCGCCTCGGCCAGGTCCCGGGCGACCGCGTCACGCCACATCGGGTGGTCGTCGACGACCATCACCCGTACGGCCCCCTCGCCGCGCCCGCCGTTCCCATCGGTTGTGCTCGTCATCGCTTGGGCACCCTCAGCTCGACTTCCGTCCCCTGTCCCGGCACCGACAGCAGCTCGGCGCTGCCGCCCAGGTCCCGCAGCCGGCCGCGGATGGACAGCGCCACGCCCATGCGGCCCTCGGCCTCCGCGTCCTCCAGCCGTCCGGGCGGGATGCCGGGCCCGTCGTCCCGCACGGTCACCACCACGGCGTCCGGCTCGTCCTCCAGCAGGATCCACGCCTGCGCCTCCTCGCCCGACGGCCCCCGTGCGTGTGTGCGCACATTGTCCAGGGCGGCGCCGACCGCCGCGGCCAGTTCCCGGGCGGCCGCCGCGGGCAGCCGCACCGGGGCGCCGGGCTCGGCGAAGGAGACCCTGCTCCCGGCGTACGCGGACAGCAGCGCGCGCACGTCGCACTCCCCGCCGTCCTCCC
>NZ_JAKMAY010000398.1:0-4361 GCF_022015835.1 Streptomyces sp. ICN903
CCTCGTCCCCGACCCGACGACTCCCCCTGTTCGCCCTGGTCGTCTGCGGCCTCGCCGTCGTCGCGGCGGTGGTGTCCTTCGTGCAGGGGGCGTGGCCGGTGGGGATCGTCTGGGTCCTGCTGGCCGGACTGTCGTCCAACATGGCCTGGTACTACGTGCGCCGCGCCAGGCTGGAGCGGGCCTCGGCCGAGGCGAACGGCGTCAGTGGGGGATGAAGACGCCCTCGGGCTCGCCCTCCCAGAAGCGGAAGTACCGCAGCCCGTAGGCGACCTCCTGCCAGGAGACGCCCAGAGCCCCCATAACGGCGTCGACGCCGTCCCAGAAGACGGCGTTGACCTCCGGGATCCACAGGCAGGCGAAGACCGCGAGGAGACCGAAGGGTGCGAAGGGCTCCATCTGGCGGCGGGCCTTGGGCGAGAGCCACGGTTCGATGACGCCGTAGCCGTCCAGGCCGGGGACGGGCAGGAAGTTGAGGATCGCGGCCGTGACCTGGAGCATCGCCAGGAAGGCCAGTGCGCAGCGGAACGCGATCGGCGCGTCGTCCAGCAGGCCCAGCAGGAAGGGTGTGACCAGGACGAGGGCGAGGGCGGCGTTGACCAGGGGGCCGGCCGCCGAGATCAGGCTGTGCTTGAGCCGGCCGCGGATGCGGTGGCGCTCGATGAACACCGCGCCGCCGGGGAGGCCGATGCCGCCCATGATCACGAAGACCACGGGCAGGACGATGCTCAGCAGGGCGTGGGTGTACTTGAGGGGGTTGAGGGTGAGGTAGCCCTTGGCTCCGACGGATATGTCGCCGCCGTGCAGCGCGGTGCGCGCGTGCGCGTACTCGTGCAGGCACAGGGAGACGATCCAGGCCGAGACGACGAAGAGGAACACCGCGAAACCGGTGCTCGCCGCGTAGCCCGCCCATACGCCCCAGGCCGACACCCCCATGACGGTGACGAGCCCCAGGAACACGGGGCTGACCTGTCTGTTCATGGGGCCAGACCGTACCCGGAGCGGTCGCCGGGGCACGAGCCGGGGCCCGTGCCCCGGCCGGCCTACTGGGCGCTGATGTCGATCGTGCGCCGCTTGCCCTGCGGCGACTTCGGGATGTGTACGGTGAGAACCCCGTCGGCCAGGTCGGCCGAGACCGCGTCGTCGTCGATGTCGTGGGGGACCATGGTGCGGTAGGAGAACCGGCCGGTCCGGCGGCTGAGCACCTTCCCGTGGTGCTCCTCCTCGAGCTCGCCGGTGATGTGCAGCTCGTTGGCGTCCAGCTCCACCGAGACGTTCTCGCGCGGGATGCCGGGCAGCTCGGCCCGCACCAGATAGGCGTCCTCGGTCTCCTCCTCCTCGACCAGCGGTACCCAGGGCCGCTCGCCGGTGGGCGTGGTGCCCTGCTGGAAGAACCGGCCCACCTCGGACCACAGGTTCTCGAACTCGCTGCGCGGGTCGCGCCAGCCCGGCTGCTGCCGTGCCGGGCGCTGCGCGCCCTCTCCGCGCCGTACTGGCATCTTCACGGGAGTGCCTCCCTCCTCGTGGCCTGTCCGTGCGCCGTGGCGGGTATCCGGGCGTGGGCGAACATAACGGGCGGCCCGCCGACGGGCCGGGGGAAGGCCGTCGGCGGGCCGCCGCGGGAGGACCGGTGCCGGCCGGTGGGGGAGGGCCGGCCGCCGCCGGTCAGTGGAAGGTGTGCTCCTCGGTGGGGAAGGCGGAGCCGACCACGTCCTGGGCGAACCCGCGCGCCGCGTCGCCGAGCGTCTCGCGCAGCCGCGCGTACTGCTTGACGAAGCGCGGCATCCGGCCCGCCGTCATGCCGGCCATGTCCGTCCAGACCAGCACCTGGGCGTCGCAGTCCGGGCCGGCGCCGATGCCGATGGTCGGGATGCTCAGGGAGCGGGTGACCTCGGCGGCCAGCTCGGCCGGCACCATCTCCATGACGAGGGCGAAGGCGCCGGCGTCCTGGGCGGCCTTGGCGTCGCGCAGGAGCTGGTGGGCGGCCTCGTCGCCGCGGCCCTGGACGTAGTAGCCGCCCAGCGCGTTGACCGACTGCGGGGTCAGGCCCAGGTGGGACATCACGGGGATGCCGGACCGCACGAGCAGTTCGGTCTGGGCCAGCGAGCGCTCGCCGCCCTCGAGCTTCACCGCCCCGGCGCCGGCCTCCTTCACCAGGCGGGTGGCGTTGCGCAGGGCCTGGACGGGGCCCTCCTGGTACGAGCCGAAGGGGAGGTCGGCGACGACCATCGCCCGTCGGGTGCCGCGTACGACGGCGGCGGACATCATGGCCATCTGCTCCATGGTGACGGGCACCGTGGAGTCGTAGCCGAGGTGGCAGTTGCCCGCCGAGTCCCCGACGAGCAGGACGGGGATGCCCGCCTCGTCGAAGACGGACGCGGTCATCGCGTCGTACGCGGTGAGCATGGGCCACTTCTCGCCGCGCTCCTTGGCGGCGGCCAGGTCCCTCACGGTGATGCGTCGCTGCTGCGTTCCGCCGTACAGCGCCTTGCTGCTGTCGGCCGCCTGCTGGGCATGCGTCATTGCGCCGGCTCCTGTGTTCGTCGTCTCGAGGCGCCCTCACGGCGTCCCCGGATCCGTGTCCATGGTGGCACTGCCACCGGGCGGGAGGGAAGGGGGACCGCCTGTGGTGCGACACGGGGGAGCGTGTGGCGGCACGAGACGGGTTGGTGCCGCGAATGTCCTAACCTGTGGCGATGAGTGCAGTTGGTTCCGAAGCGCCGCCGTGTTCGACGGTCCCGGAGGCCGTGCATCGCAGGCGCTGGGCGATCCTGGCCGTCCTGATGCTCAGCCTGCTGATCGTCGTGCTGGACAACTCGATCCTCAACGTCGCGATGAAGACCATCGCGACCCCGCCTCCCACCGGCCTCGGCGCCACCCACAGCCAGCTGGAGTGGGCGGTGAACTCCTACACGCTCGTCTTCGCGGGGCTGCTGTTCACCTCGGGCCTGCTCGCGGACCGCTTGGGGCGCAAGCGGGTGCTGCTGGCGGGCCTGGTGCTGTTCGGCGCGGGCTCGGTGCTGGCCGGGCTGTCCGAATCGCCCGGCGAGCTGATCGCCTTCCGCGCGCTGATGGGGGTCGGCGGCGCCCTGGTGATGCCCTCCACGCTCGCCGTCCTGATGAACGTCTTCGAACGCGACGAGCAGCCCAGGGCCATGGGGATCTGGACCGGGGGCGTCGGCGTGGCCATCGCCGTGGGGCCGGCCACCGGCGGCCTGCTGCTGGAGCACTTCTGGTGGGGCTCGGTCTTCATGGTCAACGTGCCCATCGTGATCGCCGCGCTGATCGCGATGGCCGTGCTCGTCCCCGAATCCAGGGATCCCGCGCCCGGCCGCCCCGACGTCCCCGGTGTTCTGCTGTCGGTCGTCGGCCTGGTACTGCTGGTGTACGGCATCATCAAGGGCGGGCAGCTCGCCGACTTCACCGACCCCGAGGTGCTGCTCACGGTGGGCGGCGGCCTCGCCGTCCTGGCCGGGTTCGTGCTCCACGAGAGGCGCAGCCGGCACCCGGCCCTGGATGTGCGGTACTTCCGCGAGCCGGCCTTCTCGGCCGCCGTCACCGCCGTGGCGCTGGTGTTCTTCGCGCTGATGGGCGTGACGTTCTTCATGGTCTTCTACACCCAGAGCGTGCGCGGCTACACCCCCTTCCAGACCGGCCTGCTGCTGCTCCCGCTCGCCGCCTCGCAGCTCTTCTTCGCCTCCCGGGCCGAGCTGGCCGTGAAGCGCTTCGGCGCCCGGGCCACCTGCACGGCCGGCCTGCTGGCGGTCGCCGCGACCATGGCGGCGTTCGTACTGCTCGGCACCGACACGCCGATCTGGGTCCTGGAGGTCCTCTTCGTCGTCCAGGGCGCCGGGATGGCGCACGTCACGCCACCCGTCACGGTCACGATCATGCAGGCGCTGCCGCGTGAGAAGGCCGGTTCCGGGTCGGCGGTCAACAACATCTTCCGGCAGGTCGGCGGCGCACTGGGCGTCGCCGTGCTCGGTTCGCTGCTGTCGGCGGCCTACCGGGGCTGGATCGACGGCGAGCTGGCCGGGGTGCCGGGCCTGTCGGAGGGGGACCGGCGCGCGGCAGGCGAGTCCATCGAAGCCACCCGGGCGCTGGCCGAGCGGATGGGCCCGGTGGGCCGGACGCTGGCCGAGCGGGCCGACGAGGCGTTCGTCCACGCCATGCACGTCACGGTCGCGGCCTCCGCCGCCGTCACCCTGGCCGGCGCGGTCGTCGTCGCGTGGTTCATGCCGGGCAGGCCGGGCGCGCCGGAGGGGAAGGGCGAGCGGGAGTGGAGGCGGTTGCCCGAGGGGCCGGCCGAGCAGGCCGTGGACGGAGTGCTGGACGGCGCCCGGACGCGCGGCTGAGGGTGGGGG
>NZ_JAKMAY010000399.1:0-4353 GCF_022015835.1 Streptomyces sp. ICN903
CCTCCCCCCTTTCCACTCCCCTGGAGCGAACGACCATGACTCAGCAGTCCCCTCGCATCGTCGACCTCTCCCAGACCGCGCCCAACCGCAGGCGCGGAGGCGACCTGCGCGCCATGCTCACCCCCACCACCGTCGGCTCCACCAGCGGTTTCATGGGCCTGGCCATCGTGGAGCCCGGCGACCGCATCGGCGAGCACTACCACCCGTACTCCGAGGAGTTCGTCTACGTCGTCAGCGGCCGCCTCGAGGTGGACCTGGACGGGGAGCCCCACCCCCTCTCCCCGGACCAGGGCCTGATGATCCCCGCGTACATGCGGCACCGGTTCCGCAACGTCGGCGACACCGAGGCCCGCCTCGTCTTCCACCTGGGTCCGCTGGCCCCCCGCCCCGAGCTCGGGCACGTCGACACCGAGGAGACCACGGCGGACCGGGCCGCGCAGCCCACCGGAGTGTCCTCGTGACGCGACGCGTGGCCGTCACCGGCCTGGGCGTGGTGGCGCCCGGCGGTATCGGCGCCGAGGCCTTCTGGGACCTCCTGGCGAACGGCCGCACCGCGACCCGGGGCATCACCCTCTTCGACCCGGCGGGCCTGCGCTCACGGATCGCCGCGGAGTGCGATTTCGAACCACTGGCGCACGGCCTGACGGTGCAGCAGACCGAACGCTGCGACCGCTACGTGCAGTTCGCGCTGGTCGCCGCCGCGGAGGCGGTCGGCGACGCCGGTCTGGAGACGGAGCGCGAGGACCCCTGGCGCCTGGGTGTCAGCCTGGGCACCGCGGTCGGCGGCACCACTCGTCTGGAGCACGACTACGTCCTGGTCAGCGAGCGGGGCTCGCGCTGGGACGTCGACCACCGGCGGGCCGGCGAGCACCTGCACCGCGCGTTCTCGCCCAGCACGCTCGCCTCGGCGGTCGCCGAGGAGTTCGGCGCCCGCGGCCCGGTGCAGACCGTCTCCACCGGCTGCACCTCCGGGCTGGACGCCCTCGGCTACGCCTTCCACGCCATCGAGGAGGGCCGCATGGACGTCTGCCTCGCCGGCGCGGCGGACTCCCCGATCTCACCGATCAGCATGGCCTGCTTCGATGCCATCAAGGCCACCTCCCCCAACAACGACGACCCCGCGCACGCGTCCCGGCCGTTCGACGCCGACCGCGACGGTTTCGTCATGGGAGAGGGCGGCGCGGTGCTGGTGCTGGAGGAGCTGGAGCACGCCCGGGCCCGCGGCGCGCGCGTGTACTGCGAGATCACCGGCTACGCCACCTACGGCAACGCCTACCACATGACCGGACTGACCAGTGAGGGCCTGGAGATGGCGCGGGCGATCGACACCGCCCTGGACCACGCCCGCCTGGACGGCACGGACATCGACTACGTCAACGCGCACGGCTCGGGCACCCGGCAGAACGACCGCCACGAGACCGCGGCGGTCAAGCGGTCCCTGGGCGCACACGCCTACGACACGCCCATGAGCTCGATCAAATCCATGGTGGGCCACTCCCTCGGCGCCATCGGCTCCATCGAGGTCGCCGCCTGCGTCCTGGCACTGGACGGCCAGGTGGTGCCGCCCACCGCCAACTACGAGACCCCGGACCCCGAGTGCGACCTGGACTACGTGCCGCGCGCGGCACGTGAGCGGAGGCTGCGGAACGTGCTGTCGGTGGGCAGCGGCTTCGGCGGCTTCCAGTCCGCGGTGGTGCTGAGCGGGCCGGGCTGGAGGACACCATGAAACCGCCAGGCGCGCGGCGCGCGGTCGTCACCGGCATCGGAGTCGTCTCGCCGGGCGGAGTCGGCGCGGAGGCCTTCTGGAAGTCGGCCGCGGAGGGACACAGCCTTCTGGACCACGTCTCCCGGGAAGGCTGCGGCCATCTGCCGCTGAAGGTCGCGGGCGAGGTCCGCGGCTTCGACCCGGCCGCCGTGATCGAGGGCAGCCACCTCGTCCAGACCGACCGGTTCACCCACTTCGCCATGGCCGCCACCTCCCTCGCCCTGGAGGACGCCCGGTTCGGCCGCGCCGACATCGGCTCCCCGTACTCGGTGGGCGTGGTCACCGCCGCGGGGTCCGGGGGCGGCGAGTTCGGGCAGCGCGAGCTGCAGAAGCTGTGGGGACAGGGCTCGCGCCACGTCGGCCCGTACCAGTCCATCGCCTGGTTCTACGCGGCCAGCACCGGCCAGATCTCCATCCGCGGCGGTTTCAAGGGGCCCTGCGGTGTGGTGGCCGCCGACGAGTCGGGCGGTCTGGACGCCCTGGCTCACGCCGCCCGCGCCGTGGTGCGCGGCACCGACACCGTCGTCGCCGGTGCGGCCGAGGCTCCGCTGGCCCCGTATTCGATGGTCTGCCAGCTGGGCTACCCCGAACTCAGCACCGGGAGCGACCCCGAGCGCGCCTACCGGCCCTTCACCGCCGATGCCCGCGGCTTCGTGCCCGCCGAGGGCGGGGCGATGCTCGTGCTGGAGGAGGAGGGCGCGGCCCTCGACCGCGGGGCCGAGCCCCGCGCCGTGGTCGCCGGCCACGCCGCCACCTTCACCGGGGCGTCCCGCTGGGATCGCTCCCGCCAGGGGCTGGCCCGGGCGATCGGCGCCGCGCTGGCGGAGGCGGACTGCGCGCCCGAGGAGGTCGACGTCGTGTTCGCCGACGCCCTCGGCACGGCGGAGGCCGACCGGGCCGAGGCGCTGGCGATCACCGACGCCCTGGGTCCGCACGGCCGGCGCGTACCCGTCACCGCTCCGAAGACGGGGACCGGCCGCGCCTACTGCGGGGCGCCCGTGCTGGACGCCGCGGCGGCCGTGCTCGCCATGGAGCACGGCCTGGTGCCCCCCACACCCAACGTCTTCGACGTCTGCCACGACCTGGACCTGGTGACCGGCCGGGCGCGCTCCGCGGAGCTGCGCACCGCCCTGGTCCTCAGCCGGGGACTGATGGGCTCGAACGCGGCGCTGGTGCTGCGGCACGGCGCCGAACCCCCCACCGACCGAAGGAGTGCATCCGCATGACCGACCAGATGACGGGCCAGGTGACCGTCGAGGAACTGGCCGCGCTGATGAAGCAGACGGCGGGCGTCGCCGTGGACCCCGGCGACCTGCGGCAGCGGGCCGGCTCCGGTTTCGACGCCTTCGGCCTCGACTCGCTCGGGCTGCTGGGCGTCGTGGGCGAACTGGAGAAGCGCTACGGCCGGGACATGCCGGAGCGGGCCGAGCAGTGCAGGACTCCCCGCGAGTTCCTCGACTTCGTCAACGGCGTTCTGACAGCGGAGGCGTGAGATGGCCGGACACACCGAGAACGAGATCGTCATCGACGCGCCCCTGGACCTCGTCTGGGAGATGACCAACGACATCGAGAACTGGCCGCGGCTGTTCAGCGAGTACGCCTCCGTGGAGATCCTCTCGCGCGACGGTGACACCACCACCTTCCGCCTGACCATGCACCCCGACGAGAACGGCACGGTGTGGAGCTGGGTGTCACAGCGGACCGCCGACCGCGACACCCTCACCGTACGGGCCCACCGCGTGGAGACGGGCCCCTTCCAGTACATGGACATCCGCTGGGAGTACGCGCAGACCCCCGAGGGCGTGCGGATGCGCTGGACGCAGGACTTCGCGATGAAGCCGGACGCACCGGTCGACGACACGTGGATGACGCGGAACATCAACCGCAACTCCCGCGTCCAGATGGCCCTGATCCGGGACCGGATCGAGCAGCGCGCCCGGCGGGCCGGCGAGCCCGCGGCGATGGCCGACTGAGAAGGGATCCCTTCCGTGCACCACACCCTGATCGTCGCCCGGATGGAACCGGGGGCGGCGCCGGACATCGCGAAGGTGTTCGCCGAGTCCGACCGCGGCGAACTGCCGCATCTGGTGGGCGTCGCCCGGCGCAGCCTCTTCCAGTTCGGCGACGTGTACATGCACCTCATCGAGAGCGAGCGGGATCCCGGACCGGCCATCGCGCAGGCCGTGGACCACCCGGAGTTCCGCTCCGTCAGCGAGCGGCTGACGGCGTACGTCCGGCCGTACGACCCCCAGACCTGGCGCGGCCCGAAGGACGCCATGGCGCGGTGCTTCTACCGCTGGGAGCGCGACGGAGCGACCGTGCCGCCGCGCTGACGGGCCCGCCCTGCCGCAGGGGCCGGGACGACCGGGCGGACGGGGACCGGTGCGACCGCTCCCCGTCCGTCCGGTCGTCCTGTCTTCCGCACTCCTTCGGATGCGCCGTCCCCGGAGACGGGCCGGCCCGCGCCGCCGGGGCGTGACGGCCCGGTGCCGCCGCCCGTTGCGGGCCGGCCGGGGGCGGTGACGGACGCGGCGGAGGCCGGCCGGCGCACGAGCCGGCCTCCGCCGCGTACCGGTCCCGTCATGTCC
>NZ_JAKMAY010000004.1:0-21963 GCF_022015835.1 Streptomyces sp. ICN903
CGGCCTCCCGCCCGAGGAGCTCGCCGAGCTCGACCGCCGCCACGTCTGGCACCCCTACGGCCCGATGCCCGGCCGCTCCGAACCGCTGATCGTCTCCTCCGCCTCCGGGGTCCGGCTGCGACTGGCACGGCCGGCCTGGGGCAGCGTGGAGCTGATCGACGGGATGTCGTCGTGGTGGTCGGCGATCCACGGCTACAACCACCCGGTGCTCAACGAAGCGGCGGGCGCCCAGCTGGAGCGGATGAGCCACGTGATGTTCGGCGGGCTCACCCACGAGCCCGCCGTACGGCTGGCCAGGCGGCTGGTGGACATCGCCCCGGAGGGGCTGGAGCACGTCTTCCTCGCCGACTCCGGCTCGGTGTCGGTCGAGGTCGCCGTCAAGATGTGCCTGCAGTACTGGCGTTCGCTGGGGCGGCCGGGCAAGCGGCGGCTGCTGACCTGGCGCGGCGGCTACCACGGGGACACCTGGCAGCCGATGTCGGTGTGCGACCCCGAGGGCGGCATGCACCACCTGTGGTCCGGGACGCTGCCCGAGCAGGTCTTCGCGGACGCTCCGCCGGACGGCTTCGACGCC
Source organism: Streptomyces sp. ICN903 (assembly GCF_022015835.1). Lineage (NCBI taxonomy): Bacteria > Bacillati > Actinomycetota > Actinomycetes > Kitasatosporales > Streptomycetaceae > Streptomyces > Streptomyces sp. ICN903. The sequence continues at coordinate 575 of NZ_JAKMAY010000004.1, forward strand.
GGCCCCGACCCGGCCTACGAGGCGCACCTGCGGGAGCTGATCGCCTCACACGCCGACGAGCTGGCCGCGGTGATCGTGGAGCCCGTGGTCCAGGGCGCGGGCGGGATGCGCTTCCACTCCCCCGCCTATCTGCGGGTGCTGCGCGAGGCGTGCGACGAGCACGGCGTGCTGCTGGTGTTCGACGAGATCGCCACCGGCTTCGGCCGTACCGGCTCCCTGTTCGCGGCCGGCCACGCGGGGGTGGCCCCCGACGTGATGTGCGTCGGCAAGGCGCTGACCGGCGGTTATCTGACGATGGCCGCGACTTTGTGCACCACGCGGGTGGCGGAGGGCATCTCGCGCGGCGAGGTGCCGGTGCTGGCCCACGGCCCCACGTTCATGGGCAACCCGCTGGCGGCGGCGATCGCGGGGGCCTCCCTGGACCTGCTGCTCGCCCAGGACTGGGCGGGCGAGGTGAAGCGGATCGAGACCGGGCTGCGCGCCGGGCTCGCCGGGGCCGCCGCGCTGCCGGGGGTGCGGGACGTGCGTGTGCTGGGGGCGATCGGGGTGGTCCAGCTCGACCACGAGGTGGACATGGCGGCGGCCACCGAGGCGGCGGTGCGCGCCGGGGTGTGGCTGCGCCCGTTCCGCGACCTGGTGTACACCATGCCTCCCTACGTCACCGGTGACGAGGATGTGGCGCGGATCGCGGCCGCGGTGTGCGCGGCGGCGCGCGCGGGCTGAGCAGGCGGGCCGGGCAGGCAGGACGGGCAGGCGGTGCGGAAGCGGGCCGGGGTGTCCCGGCGTCCGGAGGAACGAGGAGAGGCGCGAACATGTCGGTGCTGGTCGTCACCGGGACGGGCACGGAGGTCGGCAAGACCGTGGCCACGGCGGCGCTGGCCGCCGCGGCGGTGGCGGCGGACCGCTCGGTGGCCGTGCTCAAACCCGCGCAGACCGGGGTGGCCGAGGGCGAGCCTGGGGACGCGGCCGAGGTGCGGCGCCTGGCGGGCGCGGACGTGACCGCCGTGGAACTCGCCCGCTACCCCGAGCCGCTGGCCCCCGAGACGGCGGCGCGCCGGGCCGGTCTGCCCCGGGTGCGTCCCGAGGCGGTGGCGGAGACGGCGCGTGCTCTGGAGGAGGAGCACGACCTGGTGCTGGTCGAGGGCGCGGGCGGGCTGCTGGTCCGCTTCGACGAACGGGGATCGACCCTCGCCGACGCGGCCCGGCTGCTGGGCGCCCCGGTGCTGGTGGTCGCCGCCGCCGGGCTGGGCACCCTGAACGCGACGGCGCTGACGGCCGAGGCGCTGCGCTCCAGGGGCCTGGAGTGTGCCGGGGTGGTGGTCGGCAGCTGGCCGCGCGAGCCGGATCTGGCGGCCCGCTGCAATCTGGCGGACCTCCCGGTGGCGGCGGGCGCCCCGTTGGCGGGGCTGCTGCCGCAGGGGGCGGGCTCGCTGGAGCCCCCGGTGTTCCGCAGGCGGGCGGCGGGCTGGATCTCCCCCCGGCTGGGCGGCTCCTGGGAGGGTGGCACCCGGCTCGCGGAGGGAGAATGGGAGACCGCACCGAGGTGAGAGCCCCTCCCGGAGGACGCCCATGGCCCCCCGCCGCAGGTCCGCGACCGACGCCGTGCACCATCCCGTCTTCGCGCGCTACTACGCCCGCTTCGCCCCGGCGGTGGACGAGCGGGCCGGGATCGGCGCGCACCGCGCCGAGCTGCTGGCCTCACTGTCCGGCCGGGTGGCCGAGGTCGGGGCGGGCAGCGGCCTGAACTTCGACCGCTACCCGGCCGCCGTGCGCGAGGTGGTGGCGGTGGAGCCGGAGCCGCTGCTGCGGCGGGCGGCGCTGGACGCCGCGGCGCACGCCGCCGTCCCCGTCCGTGTGGTGCCCGGCGTCGCGGAGGAGCTCCCGCTGGACAGCGGGGCGTTCGACGCGGTCGTGGTGTCGCTGGTGCTGTGCTCGGTAGGGGATCCCGACCGCGCCCTGGCCGAGATCCGCCGGGTGCTGAGGCCGGGCGGCCGGCTGTGCTTCTACGAGCACGTCCGGGCCGACGGCGCCGCGATGGCCCTCCTCCAGCGGTCGCTGGACCGCACCGTGTGGCCGCGCCTGTTCGGTGGCTGCCACACCGCGCGCGACACCGTGGCCGCGATCGAGACCGCGGGCTTCACCGAGCTGTCCCTGCGGCGGCTGCAGGTTCCGGAGAAGGGCGCTTCGACACCGGTGTCGGCGCATGTCCTGGGCAGCGCGCGGCGGCCGTGACACCGCCGGGGTGGCCGGGTGCGTCACGGCCGTGGTCTCCCGGCTCGGACGGACGGCTCCCCGCGCCGCCCCGTGGATGGATGGCCCCGCACCGGGTACGGACCTGTCAGTTGTCCCGGTTCCCGTGAGGGAGCCGTCCGTCCGAGCCGGGAGGTGCGGTGTCCACTGACGCGCGGAAGGCGAGCGAGGTGCCGGAGGCGGGGCGGTCCGCCGCCCGGGCCCGCGGGCTGACCAAGACCTACGGCAGCGGTGAGACGGCCGTGGTGGCACTCGACTCGGTGGACGTCGACATCGCCGAGGGCCGGTTCACCGCGGTGATGGGCCCGTCCGGCTCGGGCAAGTCGACGCTGATGTACTGCCTGGCCGGGCTGGACACCGTCACCGAGGGGAGGGTGTGGGTCGGCGACACCGAGATCACCGGGCTGGGGGACGCGGAGCTGACGCGGCTGCGGCGGGACGAGATCGGTTTCGTCTTCCAGTCCTTCAACCTGCTGCCCACCCTGACGGCCCTGGAGAACATCACGCTGCCCATGGACATCGGGGGCCGCGGGCCGGATCCGCGGTGGCTGGACACGGTGATCGACACGCTCCGGCTGCGGGACCGCCTCGGCCACCGGCCCACCCAGCTCTCCGGCGGCCAGCAGCAGCGGGTGGCGTGCGCCCGAGCGCTGGCCTCCCGCCCGAGGCTGGTCTTCGCCGACGAACCGACCGGGAACCTCGACTCCCGCTCCGGGCTGGAGCTGCTGGACTTCCTGCGCCGGGCGGTCGACGACCTGGGGCAGACGGTGGTGATGGTGACCCACGACCCGGGCGCCGCGGCCCACGCCGACCATGTGCTCTTCCTGGCCGACGGGCGGATCGTCGACGAGATGCCGCGCCCCACCGCCGGGGCCGTCCTGGAGCGGATGAAGCGGTTCGACCCCGTGCGGCAGTACTGACCCGGGCTCGCCCGGCCGTCCTCGGAGGACCTCCGGAAAGCTCCGGACCGTCTCCGGGACACGGCCGGGCGCCCTGACCGGCGCGCCCTCGGCCCAGCCCGGCGCCCGATCCCCTCCCCGCGAGCTGGCCCCGTACGCCCTGGGTACGACGGAGGAGCAGCTCCTGGAGCACCCGGCCCTGCCCACCGGCAGCGTCGGGCGGATCGCCGGGCAGGCGCGCGCCCACCGCGAGCGGTACGGCTTCGACCGCATCCGCGTGCTCGAACCGTACATGGAGGTCTTCGCAGAGGTGATCGAGGAGTTGCGGGGCGGTTGACGCCCCTGGTGACCACATGCCGAAACACCGCGCGTACGCCGCCCGGCCGGTGCTGGGATACCGCCATGGACGATCTTGTGAACGATTCCGGCCTCCGGATCCGGACCGCCCTCGCCTCGGACATCGACGCCGTCCTGGCCTTCTGGGCCCGGGCCGCGGAGGGGACGAGCATCAGCGACGACCGTGCGGGGGTGGCCCGGCTGATCGACCGGGATCCGGGGGCCCTGCTGCTGGCCGTGCCCGGCGGGGACCCCGGGGAGCCCCCGGCCGCCGGAGCGCCGGCGGCCGGGCCGGTGGTCGGCTCGGTGATAGCGGGCTTCGACGGCTGGCGCTGCCATCTGTACCGGCTCGCGGTCCATCCGGCACACCGCCGCCGCGGTGTGGCCTCGGCCCTGCTGGCGGCGGCCGAGGCGCGGTTCGCCGCGCTGGGCGGGCGCCGGGCCGACGCCATGGTGCTCGACCGCAACGCCTCCGCCCACCACGCCTGGCGTGCGGCGGGGTACGCGCCGCAGCCGCAGTGGAGCCGCTGGGTGAAGCCGCTGGGCTGACGGGCCCGGCCCGGCGGCGGACCGGCGGCCCCGGGAAACGCGCGGCGGCTCGCATACGATGGACTGCCCATCGCGCGTCCGAGCCGTGTACCGCGGCCGCCGTGTCCACGGCGCGCGCTCCGAGGAAACATCCCAGAGAAAGGTGTGTGAGCGTCCGCCCATGGGCGAGCCTCCCAGTAGTACCGGCAGCAGAGCCGGCAGTAGAAGCGGCAGTGGAACCGGCCGCGGACGCGGCCGCCGAGCGCCTCTCCCCGTCCCTCCGGACCAGGGGACGGAGGTGACCCGGTGACCGAAGTGCTCCTCCTGCTCCTGGCGCTGCTGCTGACCCTGGCCTGTGCCGTGTTCGTCGCGGCGGAGTTCTCGCTCACCACCGTCGAGCGCGGCGACCTGGAGCGGTCCGCCGAACGCGGCGAGCCGGGCGCCGACAGCGCTCTGAAGGCCGTGCGGTCCCTCACCTTCCAGCTCTCCGGCGCCCAGCTCGGCATCACCGTGACCGGTCTGATCATCGGCATGCTCTCCGAGCCCTCGACCGCGCGGCTGCTGTCCGGCCCGCTGCGGGCGGCCGGACTGCCCGCCTCCGCGGCGTCCTCGGTGGCGCTGGTGGCGGGCACGGTGCTGTCCACGGTGGTGCTGATGGTCGTCGGCGAGCTGGTGCCGAAGAACTGGGCGATCTCCCGGCCGCTGCCGGTCGCCCGCCGGGTCGGCGGCCTGCAGCGCGGTTTCAGCGCCGCTTTCCGGCCGCTGATCACCCATCTGAACAACACCGCCAACCGGGTCCTTCACCGACTCGGCCTGGAGCCCACCGAGGAACTGGCCTCGGCCCGCTCCCCGCAGGAGTTGGTCGCGCTCGCGCGCCACTCGGCGAAGGAGGGCGCCCTGGAGGCGGACACCGCGGAACTGTTCGTCCGCACCATCCGGCTCTCCGAGCTGACCGCGCAGAGCGTGATGACGCCGCGCGTCCAGGTCATCGCGCTGGAGGAGAACACCTCCGCGCAGGACGTGGTCAACGCCGCCCGGGCGACGGGCCTGTCCCGCTTCCCGGTCTACCGCGGCAACCTCGACACCGTGGTCGGCGTCGCCCACGTCAAGGACGTGATCGCCGTCCCCGCCGGCCGCCGCGCCGGCTACCCGGTCACCGGGCTGCTGCGCGAGCCGGTGCCCGTACCGGAGTCGCTGACCGTGGACCGGCTGCTGGACCGGCTGTCGGGGAAGCAGGGAGGCAACAGCATGGCGGTGGTGATCGACGAGTACGGCGGCACCGCCGGGGTCGTCACCCTGGAGGACATCATCGAGGAGGTCGTGGGCGAGGTCCGCGACGAGCACGACCCGCTCCAGACCCCCGACCTGGTCCCGGCGGGCGCGGACGAGGAGGGCCGTACCGTCTATGACGCGGACGGCGCGGCCCGCACCGACCGGCTGGAGGAGATCGGCCTGCGCGCCCCGGACGGCCCGTACGAGACCCTGGCCGGGCTGATCGCCACCGAACTGGGCCGCATCCCGGTCGTGGGCGACGTCCTGGAGGTCGCCGGCTGGCGGCTGGAGGTCGTGGACGCGACCGGGCGGCGGGCCGCCGGGGTACGGCTGACCGCTCCGCCCGAACCCGGTGACGGGGGCGGGGACGGCCACGACGGCGGCCGGGACGACCACGACCGGGCCGGCGGCGGCCACGGCGCCCCCGGGGACGCCTACGGGCGCCGCGGGGCCCGCGTCGGCGTCCAAAGCGGGGAGGCGGACCGATGACCGCCGTCCAACTGCTGATCGGCCTGCTGACCCTGGTCGCCAACGCCTTCTTCGTGGGCGCGGAGTTCGCGATGATCTCGGTGCGCCGCAGCCAGGTCGAACCGCTCGCCGAGCGCGGCGAGAAGCGGGCGCGCGGCGTGGTGTGGGGCCTGGAGCACGTGTCGGCCCTGATGGCCACCGCCCAGCTGGGCATCACCCTGTGCACCCTGGTGCTGGGCGTGGTCGCCGAGCCCGCGATCGCGCACCTGCTGGAGCCGGTGTTCCAGTTCGCCGGCGTGCCGGAGGGCCTGGTCCATCCGATCGCCTTCGTGATCGCGCTGGCGGTGGCGACGTACCTGCACATGCTGCTCGGCGAGATGGTGCCGAAGAACATCGCGCTGGCGGCGCCCGAGCGCGCGGCGCTGCTGCTGGGGCCGCCGCTGGTCGCGCTCACCCGGGCCCTGCGGCCGGTGATCTTCGGTGTCAACGCCCTGGCCAACGGCCTGCTGAAGCTGTTGCGGGTGGAGCCCAAGGACGAGGTCTCGGCGACCTACTCCGACGACGAGCTGGCCCGTCTGGTGGCCGACTCCAGCGAGGCCGGGCTGCTGGACGAGCGCGCCACGGAGCGGCTGCGCGACGCGCTGGAGCTGGGCCGCCGCCCGGTCGAGGACGTCGTGCGGCCCACCGACCGCGTCGTCTTCGCCCCGTTCGGCATCACTCCCGAGGGGCTGGAGCAGCTCTCCGCGCGCAGCGGGTTCTCCCGCTTCCCCGTGGTGGACGACCGGGGCAGGGCGCTGGGCTACCTGCACGTCAAGGACGCGCTCGACGCCGTGCACCGCGACGCTCCGTTCCCCGTCTCGGCGCTGCGGCCGATCGCCCGGGTGCGGGCGACGACGCCGCTGGACGACGTGCTGGGCGCGATGCGCGGCAGCGCCACCCACCTGGCGGCGGTGATCGGCACGGACGGGCGTGCAGTCGGGCTGGTCACCATGGAGGACGTGCTGCGCGAGCTGGTGGGCCGCTGACGGCGGGCGGGGCGGGCGCAACCCGGGGAGACGCGCCCGGAGGAAGGCACGTACCGAGCGGTCGGTTACCATGTTCCGCGCCATGGACAGTGCAACCGACTCGCCCGCCCCGCCCGCCATCACCAGCTTCGTCGCCCTCGGGGACTCCTTCACCGAGGGCATGTCGGACCTGCTGCCGGACGGCGGCTACCGCGGCTGGGCGGATCTCCTCGCCGCCCGTCTCGCCGCGCGCACCGACGGCTTCCGCTACGCCAACCTGGCGGTACGCGGCAAGCTGATCCAGCAGATCGCCGAGGAACAGGTGGACGTGGCCGCCGCCATGGGCGCGGATCTGGTGACGCTGGTCGGCGGCCTCAACGACGTGCTGCGTCCCAAGTGCGACATGGGCCGGGTGTGCGGCCTGCTGGAGGAGTCCGTCGCCAAACTCGCCCCCGAGTGCCGCCATCTGGTGCTGATGCGCAGCCCCGGGCGGCGCGGGCCGGTGCTGGAGCGCTACCGGGCGCGCATGGAGCACCTCTTCGACTTCATCGACGATCTGGCCGAGCGGCACGGCGCCCTGGTGGTGGACCTGTACGGCTGCGAGGCGCTGGGCGACCCGCGGATGTGGGCCGACGACCGGCTGCACCTGACCGCCGAGGGGCACGAGCGGGTGGCCGAGGCCGTCTGGCAGCGGCTGGGGCACGAGGCCGAGGCCGACTGGCACGCGGCCCTGCCGCCCGCCGTCCTGCCCGGCTGGTACGCGCGCCGCGTCGCCGACCTGCGCTTCACCCGCCGCCACCTGCTCCCGTGGATCGGCCGGCGGCTGACCGGACGCTCCTCGGGCGACGGGCTGACGCCCAAGCGGCCCGATCTGGCACCGCTGGACCCGGCCGTGGACCGGGGCCGGTACTCCGCGCCCGACCTGGCGCCACTGGCCTGCGACGACACCCCTTAGAATCCCCGGGTGTGACTGACAAGCCGCGCATCCCGAACGTCCTGGCCGGCCGCTACGCCTCGGCGGAGCTGGCCCGACTGTGGTCCCCCGAACACAAGGTGGTACTGGAGCGGCGGCTGTGGCTCGCCGTGCTGCGTGCCCAGAAGGACCTGGGCGTCGATGTGCCGGAGCAGGCCCTGGCCGACTACGAGCGGGTGCTCCAGGAGGTCGACCTGGCCTCGATCGCCGAGCGGGAGAAGGTCACGCGCCACGACGTGAAGGCGCGGATCGAGGAGTTCAACGCGCTGGCCGGGCACGAGCACGTGCACAAGGGCATGACCTCCCGGGACCTGACCGAGAACGTCGAGCAGCTCCAGATCCGGCTGTCGCTGGAGCTGGTGCGCGACCGCGCGGTGGCCGCGCTGGCGCGGCTGGGCCGGCTGGCGGCCGAGCACTCCGAACTGGTGATGGCGGGGCGCTCGCACAACGTCGCCGCGCAGGCCACGACGCTGGGCAAGCGCTTCGCGACCGCCGCCGACGAGCTGCTGGTGGCCCACGCGCGGCTGGAGGAGCTGCTGGCGCGCTACCCGCTGCGCGGCGTCAAGGGGCCGGTGGGCACCTCCCAGGACATGCTGGACCTGCTGGGCGGGGACGGGGGCAGGCTGGCCGAGCTGGAGGAGCGGATCGCCGCCCACCTCGGCTTCGGCCACACCTTCACCTCCGTCGGCCAGGTCTACCCGCGCTCGCTGGACTACGAGGTGGTGACCGCGCTGGTGCAGCTGGCCGCCGCGCCCTCCTCGCTGGCCAAGACCATCCGGCTGATGGCCGGGCACGAGCTGGTGACCGAGGGCTTCAAGCCGGGCCAGGTCGGCTCCTCGGCGATGCCGCACAAGATGAACACCCGCTCCTGCGAGCGTGTGGGCGGCTTCGCCGTCATCCTGCGCGGCTACGCCTCGATGGTCGGCGAACTCGCGGGCGACCAGTGGAACGAGGGCGACGTCTCCTGCTCGGTGGTGCGCCGTGTCGCTCTGCCGGACGCCTTCTTCGCCCTCGACGGCCTGCTGGAGACCTTCCTGACGGTCCTGGACGAGTTCGGCGCGTTCCCCGCGGTCGTCGCCCGCGAGCTGGACCGCTACCTGCCGTTCCTGGCCACCACCAAGGTGCTGATGGGCGCGGTGCGGGCCGGGGTCGGCCGGGAGACGGCCCACGAGGCCATCAAGGAGCACGCGGTGGCCTCGGCGCTGGCGCTGCGCGAGGGGGCCGAGCGCAACGAGCTGCTGGACCGGCTGGCCGCCGACGAGCGCATCCCGCTGGACCGGGAGGGGCTGGACGCCCTGCTGGCCGACCGGCTGTCCTTCACCGGCGCGGCCGGCGACCAGGTCGCCGCGGTGGTGGCCCGGATCGAGGAGATCTCGAAGCGCCACCCGGAGGCCGCCTCCTACACCCCGGGCGCGATCCTCTGACCGTCCCCCCGACTGCCTGAGGTCCTTCCGGGAAGGAGAGCCCCGGAAGGACCGCCAGGGAGGGCCATGACCAGGAGGACCACATCCGACCGGACCCCCGGCAGGGGTGCCTCCGGCGAGGAGGCGGCCGGCACGGGGATGACCGGGGAGGAGATGGAGGCGTTGCGCGCCCGCACCGTCCCCGACATCGTCGCCGAGGGGCTGCACGTGCTGTTCTGCGGGATCAACCCCGGTCTGACGACCGCCCGGCTGGGCCACCACTTCGCCCATCCCGGCAACCGCTTCTGGCCGGTGCTGCACGCCTCCGGCTTCACTCCCCGGCGGCTGAAGCCGTCGGAGCAGCACGAGCTGCTCTCGTACGGCCTGGGCATCACCAACATCTCGCCCCGCCCCACCGCCCGTGCCGACGAGCTGACGCCCGAGGAGTACCGGACGGGCGGGCGGGTGCTGGCCGAGAAGGTGGCGCGGTTGCGTCCCGAGTGGCTCGCGGTGGTCGGGGTGACCGCCTACCGGGCCGCCTTCGGGGACCGCAGGGCCCGGACAGGCCCTCAGGAGGCGGCGATCGGCGGCGCCCGGGTGTGGGTGCTGCCCAATCCCAGCGGGCTCAACGCCCACTGGACGCTGGAGACGATGGCCGAGGAGTACGGGCGGCTGCGCGCCGCCGCGCTCGACGGCCCACCCTGACGGCCGGCCCGCTCTGACAGGGGCACCTCACCCGACTCTCGCCCACCGTGCGCTCACCGGATACGATCCGGCCACACATGCGCACTTCCCAGGAGGCGGACGTTGGGACGGCTCACCGGCAGGGATCCCTCCCTGCTGCGCAGGATCAACTCCGCCGTCGTCCTGCGCGCGCTGCGCGCCGCCGACGGCCCACCGACGCTGTCCGATCTGGCCCAGGCCGCGGAGCTGTCCCGGCCGACGGTGGAGGGCGTGGTGGAACAGCTGGTGGAGGCCGGCCTGGCGGCCGAGGCCGCCGTCGCCTCCGGTGACGTCCGGCGGCAGGGACGGCCCGCGCGCCGCTACCGCTTCCGGGCGGAGGCCGGCCATCTGCTCGGCATCGAGATCGGCCCGCACCGGGTGGCCGCCGTCCTCTCCGACCTGTGCGGACGGCGGCTGGGCACGGTCGGACGCGCGGTCTCCGAGCAGGCGACGGCCGACGAGCGGCTGGAGCGGGTGCGCGCGGTGGTCGCCGAGCTGCTGCGCACCTGTGAGGTGCCGCGCAGCACCCTGCGCGCGGTGGGGGTGGGCAGCCCGGGGATCGTGGAGGCCGACGGCATGGTGCGGCTGTGCACGGCGCTGCCGGGCTGGACCGGCCTGCCGCTGGGCGAGCGGCTGCGGCGGTCGTTCCGCTGCCCGGTGCTGGTGGAGAACGACGCCAACGCCGCCGCGCTGGCCGAGCACTGGAAGGGCGCGGCCGGCGGGGTCGACGACATGGTGTTCGTCCTGGCCGGGCTGAGCCCGGGCGCCGGTTCGCTGATCGGCGGGCGGCTGCACCGCGGCTTCGGCGGCGCGGCCGGGGAGATCGGCGCACTGCACCTGCTGGGACGGGAGGCCACCCCCGAGCACCTGCTGTCCACCACCGGCGAGCCCCTGCACCCGCTGGACGAGGCGGCGGTGGCGCGGGTCTTCGCGCTGGCGCGCGAGGGGGACGAGCGGGCGCGGCAGGCCGTCGAGCGGTTCATACGGCGCCTGGTGCACGATGTGGCCGCGCTGGTGCTGGCCCTGGATCCGGAGCTGGTGGTCGTCGGCGGCTGGGCCACCGGGCTGGACGGGGTGCTGGATCCGCTCCGCCGCGAGCTGGAGCGCTACTGCCTGCGGCCGCCGCGGGTCGCGCTGTCCCTGCTGGGCGGGGAGGCCATCGCGACCGGCGCGCTGCGGCTGGCGCTCGACCACGTGGAGGAGGAGTTGTTCACCGTGGAGGGCGCCGTCGCCCGCTGACGTCCCGTCGCCGGCGGGCGCGCGGCGCGCGGTTCAGCTCGCCAGCAGCGGCGAGGCCCCGGCGAAGTCGCCGAAGGTGAGGCGGCAGGTGTCGGCCCGGTAGGTGGACAGCGCGACCGCGGCGGTGCCGCCCGCGGCGAGGTAGCGGGTGGTGACGACGAGGACGGGCGCGCCGGGCAGCCGGTCGAGCCGCCTGGCGTCCTCCGCCCGGGCGGATCCGAGCTCCACGGCCCGTTCCTGGCCGCCCAGTTCGAGGCGGTTCAGCTCGCGCAGGACGGCACGGCCGCGGGCGGCCCCCGCCTCGGTCTCGATGCCGGACATCCCGGGCACCGATGCGGCCGGTACGTACAGCGTCTCGGTGGCGACCGCCTGACCGTGGGTCATGCGGACGCGGTGGACGGCGTACACCGGCCCGTCGGTGTCCGCTCCGAGCGTCCTGGCCACCGCGGCGGGCGGTGCGGTCTCCTCGCAGTCCTCGGTCTGCCAGGCGTCGCCCGGGGCGCCGGGCCAGCTGTGCCGGACGGGGTTCACGTCGACGCCGACACGCGGCGGGGCGACGGTGGTTCCCACCCCGCGGCGGCGCTGGAGGCGTCCTTCCAGCTCCAGCTGTTCCAGGGCCTGACGGAGCGTGGCGCGGGCGACTCCGAAGCGCGCGGCGAGCTCCCGCTCGTTCGGCAGGATCTCCCCCACCGCGAACTCCGAGTCGAGCGCCTCCGACAGCACGGTCTTGAGGTGCCGGTACTTCGGTTCCGGCACCGTCTCCAGTCGCGTGGTCCCCACCCTTGCCTCCGCAGTCGCCGTGTCCCGCCGGGATTTATGCGCGCTTCTTTTTTAAAGGTTGTTGCGTATGCCGACCTTAGGGAGCGGCGGCCCATTTGGTCAAGACCAATCCGGCCCGCTAGCGTGCCGGAGCGACAGGGCGGGCCGCCGGGAAGCGGCCGCGCGAGCGGCGTGAGGGCGGCGACGGAACCGGCATGAGGACGACGAGAGGGCGAGGGCTGGCATGGAGCAGCGGGTAACGGTCGTCACCGGCGGCAGCCGGGGCATCGGGGCGGCGATCGCCCGGCGGCTGGCGCGGTCCGGGCACCGCGTCGCGGTCGGCTACCAGCACTCCCGCGAGGCGGCCGAGGAGACGGCGCGGGCGGTACGCGCCGAGGGCGCCGAGGCGGTCACCGTGCGGCTGGACACCAGTGTGGAGAGCGAGGTCGACGCGCTCTTCGCAGAGGCGGCACGGGAACTGGGCCCGGTCACGGGCGCGGTTCTCAACGCCGGGATCACCGGCCCGCTGGGCCGCTTCACCGAGACCTCCACCGAGGTGATGCGCCGGGTGGTGGACGTCAACGTCATGGGCACGCTGCTGTGCGCCCGGCGCGCGGCCCTGGCGATGTCCACACGGCACGGCGGCCCCGGCGGCTCGATCGTCACCGTCTCCTCGTGCGCGGCCACGCTCGGCAGCCCCGGCGAGTACGTCCACTACGCCGCGGCCAAGGCGGCGCTGGACGCCATGACGGTCGGGCTCTCCAAGGAGCTGGGGCCCGACGGGGTGCGGGTGAACTCCGTCCAGCCCGGGACGATCCTCACCGACATGCACGCCACGATGGGCGATCCGCAACGGCCCTGGCGCAAGGCCGAGGTGATCCCGATGGGCCGCCCCGGGGAACCGGAGGAGGTCGCGGGCGCGGTCGCCTGGCTGATGTCCCCGGAGGCGTCCTACACCACCGGGGCGGTGCTGCGGGTGAGCGGCGGACTGTAGGCACGCCGGTAGCGGGCCCCGGGGAGCCCGCACCGGCGGAAGGCGGTCAGGTGCCGGGGCGGATCACCCCTGGGGCCGCCGGGCGGTGGCCCGCTCCGGCACGGGCACGCCCCCCTCCGGCGTCCGAGGCGGTTCGGGCGGCTCCACCGCCCCGGACGCGGCCGGGCGGCGGGCCAGGGCGCCCGCGCCCAGCGCCACGCCGGCCCCGACCAGCAGGCTGCCGCCCGCCTGCGCCCAGCCGTAGGAGCCGGTGGCCACCAGTGGGGCGGTCAGCGCCGCGCTGACCGGGATGAGCCCGGAGAAGAGCGTGGCCCGCTCCGCGCCGATGCGGTGGACGGCCGCGTACCAGCAGACGAAGCCGACCACCGTGACGACGACCGCCTGCCACAGCAGCGCCGCCGCCTCGGCCGGGTCCGGCATCCGCAGCCAGGCCCGGCCGTCGAGCACCACGCCGAGCAGCGCGGCCTCCACCGCCGCCAGGGCGCAGGCGGCGGTGGACAGCAGGCGGGCGCCCAGCGGGCGCACCAGGGGGACGGCGATCACCGCGAACCCCACCTCGCCCGCCAGCGCGGCGGCCGACCACAGCAGTCCGGCGGCGTCGGCACGTCCCCAGCCCTGCACGGCCATGGCCCCGGCCGCCACCAGCAGCGCCCCGTACACCACCGCACGCGCGGGCCGGCGGCCGTCCAGGGCGGGGACGACCACGGCCACGACGACCGGCGCGCAACCGACCAGCACGCCGGGTACCGCCGGTTCGGCGGTCCGCTCGGCGGCCAGTACGGCGAGGTTGAAGCCGACCATGCCCACGGCGGCGAGCAGGGCGAGGCGCGCCCACTGACGGGCGGTCAGCAGCCGCAGGGGCGCGAGCGCCCCGCGCCCGAGCAGCGGCAGCAGGAGCAGGCACGCCAGGCCGTAGCGCAGGGCCTGGCCGCCGGCGTGGGGGTAGTCGCCGAGCACGCTGTTGGCGGTGAAGGAGGCGCCGACCAGGCAGCAGGCGACGGCGGCGAGCAGGGCGCCGCGGTGGTGCCCGGCCCGGGAAGAGCCGGTGGAGGAGGAGGTCATGGTGCCGACGCTAGGAAGCGGTGCGGACCGGTTTAAGGTCCACTTCCATGGCGGTTACGGGGACCACTTCCGGCAAGGACGAGGGCGAAGGCGGGGGCGCGGGCGGAGGCAGCGGCGGAGACGGGGGAGCGCCGGGTGCGGAGCCGGGTGCCGGGCCCGGCGGGAGCGCGGCGTGGGGGCTGCTGCTACCCGTCCGCGAGGCCCCGCCCAGGCAGCGCGGCCGCGCCCTGCAGACCGGTCTGCGCGAGGCGGTGCGCTCGGGCCGGCTGGCGCCCGGCGCACGGCTGCCCTCCAGTCGCGAACTCGCCGCCGATCTGGGGGTCTCCCGGGGCCTGGTCACGGAGGCGTACGAGCAGCTGACCGCCGAGGGTTATCTCACCAGCAGCCGGGGCTCGGGCACCTGGGTGGGCGACGCCGCGCGCGACGCGCCGGCGGGCGCCCCGCCCGCCGGGGAGCGTACGGCCGCGCCCGCCGTGGACTTCCGGCCCGGCTCCCCCGACCCGGCGCTGTTCCCGCGTGCCGCCTGGGCGGCCGCCCACCGCAGGGCGCTGGCCGGTCTGCCGCACCACGCCCTCGGCTACCCCGATCCGCGCGGGCTGCCCGAACTGCGCTCGGCGGTGGCCGCCCTGCTGACGCGGCGGCGCGGGGTGGCCGCCGATCCCGGGCGGGTGGTGATCTGCTCGGGTGTGGCGCAGGCGATGACGCTGCTGGCCCTCACCCTGGACGGGCGCGGTGGGCAAACGGTGGCGGTGGAGTCCCCGGGGAGCTTCGAACACGCGGCGCTGTTCGCGGCGGCCGGGCTGCGCACCGTGCCGGTCGGCCTGGACACCGAGGGCCTGCTCCCCGCGGATCTGGCCGCTTCCGGGGCGCGGGCCGCGGTGCTCACCCCTTCCCACCAGTTCCCGTCCGGCATCTCCTACTCCGCGGCGCGCCGCTCGGCGCTGCTGGCCTGGGCCCGCGATGCGGACGGCCTGCTGGTCGAGGACGACTACGACGGCGACTTCCGCTACGACCGGGCGCCCGTGGGCGCGCTCCAGGGGCTCGACCCCCGGCGGGTCGCCTACACCGGGTCGGTCAGCAAGTCCCTCGCGCCGGGGCTCCGGCTGGGCTGGCTGGTGGCGCCGGACGATCTGGCCGGTGAGATCGTGGAACGCAAGCGGACCATGGACCTGGGCCATCCGGTCCTGGACCAGGCGCTGCTGGCCGACTTCGTCGCCCGCGGCGAGTACGACCGGCAGTTGCGGCGCTGCGGACGCGCCTACCGGCAGCGGCGCGACGTGCTGCTGCGGGCGCTGGCGGAGCACATCGGCGGCACGGAGGTGACGGGGATCGCCGCGGGGCTCCACGTCATCGCCTCGCTGCCGCCCCGGTGCGGCCCGCAGGAGCGTCTCCTGGCCCGGGCGGCCCGGGCGGGGGTGGCGGTGCGGCCGCTGTCCGACTACCTGCCGCCGCGCCCGTCGTCCCCGCTGCCGCAGAGCGACGGCGGGAACGACGGGCGCGTACGGCTGGTGCTGGGCTACGCCCACCTGACGCCGAACCGGATCGCGTACGGCGTACGGCTGCTGGCCGGGGCGGCCCGGCACCCGTGAGAGGGGCGGGGAGGGTCGCCGCCGCGTCAGATCTCCAGCTCCGCCTCGATCCTGCGCAGCTGGTGCCGGGCCATGGCGAGGTTCGCCCGCGTCTTGTCCAGGGCCAGGTAGAGGAAGAGGCCGTTGCTGCCGCGCCCCCTCAGCAGCCGGATCAGGTGGTACTGCCCGCCGAGGGTGATCAGGATGTCCTCGATCTCGTCCTTCAGGCCCAGCATCTCCATGGTGCGCACCTTGGCGCGGACCACGTCGGTGTTGCCGGCCGCGGCGACGTTCAGGTCGAGGTCCTTGCCTCCTCCGACGGTGCCGAGCGCCATGCCGCTGGTGTAGTCGACGAGGGCGGCCCCGAGGGAGCCCTCGATGGCGGTCATCGCTTCCTTGAGGGAGGTTTCGACGTTGGCCATGGCTGTCGCACTTCCTTTCCGCGTGCACCGGGGCGCACGTTCCGGTCTTCTTCTGACACATCGGTTCACCGAGGGCGGGCTCGCCCGCGGTGCGGGCCCGGGCAGGCCGGGCGGTGCCGGTGGACCCGGCTCGGCTCAGCCGTCCTGCGGCCGTTCGTCCGCGCCCGCGGCCAGGCGGGCGATACGGGCTCCGGTCCGGCGGGCCTCCAGATGGACGCGGCCCACGTTGGCGCGCGGCTCCGCCAGGACGGCCAGGAAGGTGGCGGGGCCCGCCGCGTAGGCCGCGACGTAGCCGCTCTCCCCCCGTACCAGCAGTTCGCGGAAGCGGCCCCGGTCGGCGGTCTCCGCCAGCCGCAGCGCGTCGGCGAGGACGGTGGCGGTGAGCGCCGCCAGGGGGCCGCTCCTCGCGCCGGGGGCGTCCTCCGCGAGCAGGGCGCCTCCGGCGCCGACCGCGAGGGCGCCGGTCAGGTGGGGGACGCGGGACCGCAGCATGCGCAGTTCCCGCAGCACCTCCGGGTCGGCCGCGGCGGACTGCCGCGCTCCGGCGAGCTGCTTCAGCGCGCGCCTCACGGCAGGGCTCCGCGGCCGGCGGGGACGGTTCGGTGCGTCACAGGCGCGCCTCCAGGGCATCGCGGATCCGGAGCAGCAGGGCGATGTCCGGGTCGGTGGACACCTCCGGGAGCCGAACGGCGGACACGGGGGACGGGTGCAGGTACGGGACCGGGACGTCCCCGGACTCCGGGGATGCCGGGGATGCCGGAGGCTCTGGGGCCCCGGAGGGGGACTCCCGCCCGGGCTCGGGGGTCCGGATGTGCCCGGCGGCGGCCAGCCGCCGTACGTCGATCAGCACGTGGAAGGCCGGGCGGCCGAGCCGCCGCGCGATGTCGGCGGGGGTGCGCGTCCCGTCCGCCAGTTCCAGGAGGGCCCGCTGCCTGCGGGTCGGGGCGGGAAGGGCGGTCCGCCGGTTCCGGAACACCGGGGCGGTGTCCACCTCCGGGTGCGGCCACAGGTCCTCCAGCAGTCTTCTGCGGCGCAGGACCTCGCGTTGCAGATCCTGCGCCGGAACCGGCCGGACGGGCCCCAGCCAGTGGGACAGGCCGCTGCGGAACCGGGCCGGTCCGCTGCCGGGGGCGAGGGCGAAGAAGGCCGCGTCGTACAGCGCGCCCAGGTGGTAGACCTCCAGCTCGCCCCGGGTCAGCCGCCCGTTGTCGACCAGGAAGCGCGCGACCTGCCGGCGGGCCCCGGCCCGCTCCACGGCCTCCCGCCAGCCCTCGGCGGGGAGTCTGCCGCCGAGGGTGAGCAGCACCTCCAGCCCCGGGGAGACGGGGCTCTCCGCGTGGACTATCTCGCCGTCGCGCAGATAGAGCGTCCCGTTGCCCCGCAGCAGCGCCCCGGTGGCCCGCCGCGCCGCCAGATGGCCGAGCATCGGGGAGAGGGCGGCCCTCATCCGAGCACCAGCCGTTCGGACAGGTGGCGCAGGCGGATGCGGGCGAGGGCGAGGTTGCCGCCGTCCCGGTCGAGCCACAGGTGGACGAAGAGGCCGCCGTCGAAGACCTGCCCGACGAAGCGCAGCAGGTGGTAGCCGTCGCGGGTGGTGACGATGAGGTCCTCGACCGGCTCTCCCCCGCCGGACCCCGGGTCCTGCGCGAACTCCCCGCCGTCGTTTCCGTGTTCGGAGCCGCCAGGGGTGGCGAACGCGATGTGCTCGGCGGCCGTGCGGGCGAGTTCGGCCGTCCGGGCGGCGGTCGTCTCGTGGTCGCCGCACGACGGCTCGCCCACCGCGCCGAGCGCGAGCCCGCTGGTCCAGTCGACCACGGCGGCGCCGCGGGCGCCGGGCAGCGTCATGGCTTCGAGCAGGCATTCGTCGATTCCGGGCATGTGCGACCCCCTTCCTGCTCGACGTGCGGAGACACCACCAGTGGTGCGGAAGTGACGACGAGGTTACGCATCGTGTCACCCGTTCCGGGCACATTTGAACGATTCCGACCGAGGAAGCGGCGTAATGTTCGAATGGCAAGTGGACTTGTCATTTTCACGTCGCTCTCCGCCCGCCTGTCCCGGTGTCTTGCCCGGCGCCTGTCCCGGTGCGAGAGACCCTGGTGCGGCGGGTACCGCCGCGTTCACCCGGAACAGGTCCGCACGCGGCGGCGCGGTTCCCCTCCGTTCGCCTCGCGCGGCCACCATGACCGGCCGTACGACCCGCTCCGCCCGACGCTCAGGAGGCTGTCCGCCCATGGCACACCAGGAATCACCGGAGCGCGCCGCGCCCGCCCGGCGCTCGGTTCTGCGCGGCACGCTGGCCGCCTCGGCGGCGCTGTCCCTGCCCACCGCCGCGCTGGTGCCAGCCGCCGCGCCCGCGCTGGCGCTGTCGGGACGGCCGCGGGCCGGCTGGGGGGTGCAGACCGGGGACGTGACGGCCACGTCCGGCCTGGTGTGGGTGCGCTCGGACCGCCCGGCCCGGATGCTGGTGGAGACCTCCGCCACGGAGTCCTTCCGCAACCCGCGACGCTGGCACGGTCCCCTCCTCGGGCCGGGCACGGACTTCACCGGTACCACGGCGCTGCACGGACTGCCGCCGGGCCGGCAGATCCACTACCGGGTGCTGCTGGCCGACCCCGACGACCCCCGGCGCACCGGCGAGCCGGTCCACGGCACCTTCCGCACCGCCCCGGCGCGGCGCCGGGACGGGGTGCGCTTCGTGTGGTCGGGCGACCTGGCCGGGCAGGGCTGGGGCATCAACCCCGACCGCGGCGGCTATCCGATCTTCGACGAGATGGCCCGCCTGGACCCGGACTTCTTCCTCTTCAGCGGCGACACCGTCTACGCCGACGGCCCGCTGACCGGGACCGTGGCGCTGCCCGGCGGCGGCACCTGGCGCAACGTGGTCACCGAGGAGAAGGCGAAGGTCGCCGAGACCCTCGACGAGTACCGGGGCAACTTCCGCTACAACCTCCTGGCCGAGTCGCTGCGGCGCTTCAACGCGCAGGTGCCCTCCATCGTGCAGTGGGACGACCACGAGGTGGTCAACAACTGGTACCCCGGCGAGATCCTCGCCGACGCCCGCTACACCGAGCGGCGCGTGGACGTGCTGGCCGCCCGGGCCCGGCAGGCGTTCGGCGAGTACTTCCCCCTCTCCTCCCCTCGGCGCGACCGCGACGGGCGGATCTACCGGGTGGTGCGCCACGGCCCGCTGCTGGACGTCTTCGTGCTGGACATGCGCACGTACCGGAACGCCAACTCCCCCGGCCTCGAGACCTCCGACCCGCAGGGCGTGCTGGGCGCGGAGCAACTGGCCTGGCTCAAGCGGGAGCTGGCGCGCTCGCGCGCGGTGTGGAAGGTGATCGCCTCCGACATGCCGCTGGGACTGGTCGTCTCCGACGGCGGACACGTCGAGGCGGTGGCGCAGGGCGATCCGGGCGCGCCGCTGGGGCGCGAGCCGCAGATCGCCGAGCTGCTGCGGTTCGTCCGCGACCGGCGGATCACCGGCACGGTGTGGCTGACCGCGGACGTGCACCACACCTCGGCCCAGCACTACGACCCGGCGCGGGCGGCGTTCAGGGACTTCGCTCCGTTCTGGGAGTTCGTCACCGGGCCGCTGAACGCCGGGGCCTTCCCGGCGAGCGCGCTGGACGGCACGTTCGGCCCCGATCGGGTCTTCGTCAAGGCGCCGGAGCGCGGCAACGTCTCCCCGAGCGAGGGTTACCAGTTCTACGGCCAGGTGGACATCGACGGCGACAGCGGCGAGCTGACGGTGCGGCTGCGCGAGGAGGGCGGCGCGGTGCTGTTCACCAAGGTGCTGCGCCCCGGCCGCGTCGGGCAGTAGGCGGCCGGGCGTCCACCGGCGCGGCACGCGGCACCACGGCGCGGTACGGCGCAATACGCTGCGCCCATGGACGCGAACGACGACCGCACCGGTGATACCGCGGCCGGCCTGACGTACACCGGGGCGGGCGCCACCCGCGAGGGGGACCCGTCCGGCTACCCGCCGGGCTTCGGGCTGCTGCGGGTGCGCACCCGCGTCGGTGCGGGCCGGGAGGTCTTCCGGGCCGCCGGACGGGCCGTGCTGACCTGGCGGATGCACCGGGCCATGGGCGTGGAGATGGCCACCGCCTCCCCGCGCGCCGAGCCCGGGGTGCGCGTGGTGGTGGGCCTGGGCGCCGGACGGCTGCGGATCCACGCGCCGTGCCGGGTGGTGTGGGCTGCGGACGGCGAGCGGCGGGCGGGCTTCGGCTACGGGACGCTGCCGGGGCATCCGGAGCGCGGCGAGGAGGCGTTCGCCGTGGAGCTGGACGAGGACGGGGCCGTCTGGCTGGAGGTGCGGGCCTTCAGCCGCCCCGAGGTGTGGTGGGCGCGGGCCGCCGGGCCGCTCGTCCCGCTGTTCCAGCGGCTGTACGCCCGGCGGTGCGGGGCGGTGCTGCGACGGCTCTCCCGCGCTTCCCGGGGCCCCCGCGCATGACGCGACACCCGGCGAGGGGTGTCCGGCAAAAAGGGCATGGTTCCCAGAAGGCCCTTAACCCGTCGGTCACAAACCGTTCGTGATCACGCAACACCGGTCGGCGAGAGTGGCCGCATGACCGAATCCTCCGCACACCGCGCAGACCGCCGCACCGCTCGACGCGCCGCCCGCCGCAGGGCCCGCGGCCCGCACCACTGGCGGCACGACCTGGTCGAGCTGGCGGCGCTGTTCACGGCCGTGACCGTGGCCGACAGCATCGCCAAGACGGTGGCGCACGGGCCCGACGGTCCGGTGCTGCTGGTGCTGTCGGCCGCCGCTCTGCTGGCCACGGCCGGGATCCACACCTGGTGGGCGCGGCGCCGCCATCATCCGCCGCCCGATCCCGGCGGCCGCCCGGCCGCCGAGGGCTCCGCGCAGGAGCCGCCGGTGCTGTGGCGGCTGCGCGCCACCGTGCGGGAGGAACCCGGGTCGCTCGCCGCGCTGTGCGCCGTCCTGGCGGAGCTGCGGGTGGACGTCATCGGCCTCCAGACCCACCCGCTGGGCGAGGTGACGGTGGACGAGTTCCTGTTGCGGGCGCCCCGCGCGCTGGAGGCAGCCGAGCTGGGCCGGGCGGTGGCCGCGGCCGGCGGGCGGGACACCTGGCTGGAGCGGGCCGACGCCCACGATCTGGTGGACACCCCGACCCGGGTGCTGGGCCTGGCCACCCGTACCGCCCTGGACAGCGCCGAACTCCCGCTCGCGCTGCGCCAGTTGCTCGGCCGCTGCACGATCCGCTCGGTGCCCTCCCGGACGGCGGGCGGGCAGCCGGGAGGGGAGCCGCACGGCGATGAGGTCCCCGAGGACGGCGTGCTGGAGGGAGTGGTGATCCGGATGCGCGATCCGCGCGGCGGGACGATCGTCGTGGAACGGCCCCATCTGCCCTTCACCCCGACCGAGTTCGCCCGGGCCCGCGCCCTGGTCGAGCTGGACGCCCGGCTGGACGCCCAGCCGGACTCCCGTTCGGCCGGGCCCGCCGGGGCCTTGGGGGCCGGCC